>WOZN01000131.1:12381-13900 GCA_011620245.1 Acidovorax sp. | reverse complement strand
AAGTAGCACCCTGAAGTCATTCACGTTGGTATGCGTAGGGCCGGTGATGACCAGATCGCCCAGCGCCTCGAAGTAGCCATAGGCGTCGTGGCGGTCCAGGTGGTCGGTCACGCGCAATTGCGCTGCTGCGGCGCGGGCCAGCGTGTCGGGCGTGACCAGCGCACCCGCGTTGTCTTCCATGCCATCGATGCCATCGGTGTCGGCCGCCAGCGCCCACACGCCATTCGCCCCCTGCAGCGCCTGCGCCAGTCCCAGGCAGAACTCGCCGGCACGCCCACCGCGGCCGGGGGCAGCGCCCTCGCGGCGCGGGCCCAGCGTGACCGTGGTCTCTCCACCGCTGAGAATCACGCAGGGCCGCTCGAACGGCTGGCCATGCAGCGCCACGCAGCGCGCCAGCGCCGCATGCACCCGCCCCACGTCGCGCGACTCGCCCTCCATCTCGTCTGACAGGATGTAGGCCGCCAGACCCGCCCCGCGCGCCACGGCCGCCGCCGCTTCCAGCGCCTGCCAGGGGGTGGCCACCAGGTGCACGCAATGCCCGGCAAAGACGCCATCGGCCGGCTTGGGCGTCTCCAGCGTGCCGTCCTGCAGGGCCTGGCGCACGGGTGGCGGCATGTCGATGCGGTAGCGCGCCAGAATCTCCAGGGCATCGGCGCAGGTGGTGGTGTCGGGCACCGTGGGGCCGCTGGCGATGACGGACGGGTCATCGCCCGGCACATCGCTGATGGCGAGTGTCACCACCCGCGCCGGCGCGCAGGCCGCGGCCAGGCGCCCGCCCTTGATGCGGGAGAGGTGCTTGCGCACGCAATTCATCTCGCCAATGCTGGCCCCGCTTTCCAGCAGGGCGCGGTTGATGCGCTGCTTGTCTGCCAGCGCCAGGCCCTCGGCCGGCAGCGTGAGCAAGGACGAGCCTCCGCCCGACACAAGGCACAGGACCAGGTCATTGGCCGTCAGCCCCGCAGTGAGCCCCAGCATGCGCTCTGCCGCCGCCATGCCTGCCGCATCGGGCACGGGATGCGCAGCCTCGACCAATTCGATGCGCTGCGCCAGGCCCGCCGGCCTGGGCGGCACATGGCCATAGCGCGTGACCACCAGCCCCGACAGCGGCGCGTCGGCGGGCCACAAGACCTCCAGCGCCTGCGCCATGGAGCCCCCCGCCTTGCCCGCGCCCAGCACCAGGGTGCGCCCGCGCGGCGGCCCGGGCAGCCAGGCCCGCATGCCGTGCAGCGGCTGGGCGCTGCGCACGGCGGCATCGAAAAGCGCTTGCAGAAATGCGCGCGGCCGGGTGCGGTAATCCGGCAGGGCCGCGCCCGAAACGTCAGAAGGTGCCTGCATGGCAGACATTGTCGCCGCAGCCTCACACGGCAAGATGCGGGCGCTGGCGGCATTGCGCAGGCCCATCGCTCCAAGCCCTCAGGCGGAATACGCCGGTGGTAAAAACCGCATGGGCCGGCGCAAAGCCGGGCAAGCAGCCCTCAGTTTTGCGCTGCAGCGGGTGCTGCACCGCCGGCTGCATCGC
>WOZN01000131.1:0-12281 GCA_011620245.1 Acidovorax sp. | reverse complement strand
CGCCGGCTGCATCGCGCCAGCCGCCACCGAGCGCCTTGTACAGCGCCACCTGGTTTTGCCGCTGCGCCAGTTGCGACTGGGCCAGCGCCTGCTGCGTGGCAAACAGGGCCCGCTGGGCATCGAGCACCTCGAGGTAGCTGGCCACGCCATTGCGGTAGCGCAGATCGGCCAGGCGGAAGCGGTCGGCCTCGGCGGTGGCCTGTTCCTGCTGGGCCAGCACCTGCTCGCCCAGGGTGGCGCGGCCGGCCAGGGCATCGGCCACCTCACGGAATGCGCTCTGGATGGCCTTGTCGTACTGGGCCACCGCGATGTCGCGCCCGGCACGGGCCGAGTCGAGCCCGGCCTGGTTGCGCCCGGCATCAAAGATGGGCAGCATGGCCTGGGGGGCGAGCATCCAGCTCCCCGAGCCGCCCTTGAACAGGTCCGACAGCGCATTGCTGGCGGTGCCTGCGCTGGCCGTGAGGGCAATGCGCGGAAAGAATGCTGCCCGCGCCGCACCGATGTTGGCGTTGGCCGCAATCAGCTGCTGCTCGGCCTGGCGGATGTCCGGGCGGCGTTCCAGCAGATCGGACGGCATGCCTTCGGGCACGTCGCGCAGGGCCAGCGCGCGCTCATCGCCCTGCATCGTGGGCAGCAGCCGCTCGGGAAGGGGTTGCCCCACCAGCAGCGTGAGCGCGTTTACATCGAGCGCGCGCAAACGTTGCTGCTGGGCCAGGGTGGAACGCGCGGCCGCCGCCAGGGATTCGGCTTGCCGCAGGTCCAGGGCCGACGTCACGCCCTGGTCGAAGCGCAAGCGGTTGAGCCGCAGAGAGTCCTCTCGGGTGGCCAGCGTGCGCTGCGTCAGGACCAGCAGCTCTTCGTTGGTCTGCAGGCTCAGCCAGGTGCTGACCACCGAGGCGACCAGGCTGATCTGCACCGCACTGCGCGCCTCCTGCGTGGCCAGGAACTGCGCCAGGGCCGCTTCCTTCAAGCTGGCCAGGCGGCCAAAGAAGTCGATTTCCCAGGACGCCAGCGCCAGGCCAGCGGTATAGACGCTGTTGATGTTGTCGCTGCCATCGACGGCCGTCTGGCGGTTGCCCGTGGCGGCAGCGTTGATGGTGGGCAACTGGTCGGCCCGGCGGATCTGGTACTGCGCGCGGGCCTGCTCGATGGAGAGCACCGCCACCCGCAGGTCGCGGTTGTTTTGCAGCGCCAGTTCCACCAGCTCGCGCAGGCGCGCATCGCCCACAAAGTCCTGCCAGGGCAGATCGGCGGCTGCCGTGGCAGCGGTGGCGGCCGTGCTGGCGCCCAAAGCGGGCCATTGCGCAGCCACGGGGGGCGCGGGCCGCTCGTAGGTGGGAATCATGGAGCAACCGGCCAGCAACGCCACCGCGGCAAGCGCAGTGGCGGCAGGCAGGCGGGCAGCGCAAGAACTGGCAGCCCGGCGGGGCGTGAAAATATCAAGCATGGGTGTTCCCTGTGTCCGCCTGGTGCGAATGCTGGGCGTCAAATTGCTGCTGGCGCGCGCTGCCCTTGAACAGGCTGCGCACCACCACGAAGAAGATCGGCACGAAAAACACGGCCAGGAAGGTGCCCACCACCATGCCCGAGATCACGCCGGTGCCAATGGCACGCTGGCTTGCCGAACTGGCGCCCGAGGCAATGGCCAGCGGCACCACGCCCAGGATGAAGGCCAGCGAGGTCATGATGATCGGACGAAAACGCAGGTGGGCAGCTTCGAGCGCCGACTCGATGACGCTCTTGCCCTGCGCCTGCAGGTCTTTGGCGAACTCGATGATCAGGATGGCGTTCTTGGCCGACAGGCCGATGATGGTGATCAGCCCCACCTGGAAGTACACGTCGTTGGTCATGCCGCGCAGGCTGACGCCCAGCAGCACGCCCAGCACACCGAGCGGCACCACCAGGATGACCGACAGCGGAATCGACCAGCTTTCATACAGCGCCGCCAGGCACAGGAACACCGCCAGGATGGCAAAGGCATACAGCACGATGGCCTGCGCGCCGGCGAGCTTTTCTTCGCGCGACTGCCCCGTCCATTCGAAGCCGAAACCGGCGGGCAACTGCGACGCCATGCGCTCCATCTCGGCCATGGCCTCGCCGGTGCTGTAGCCCGGCGCCGCACCGCCAGCGATGCGCATGGCAGGATAGCCGTTGTAGCGCACAGTCTGCATGGCGCCAGTGACCCAGCGCGTGGTGGCAAACGACGACAGCGGCACGGCCTTGCCCTGGCTGTTCAGCGCCGTCAGCTTCAGAATGTCCTCAGGCTGCATGCGGGCCTGGGCCTCGGCCTGCACCACCACACGCTGCATGCGCCCGGCGTTCGGGAAGTCGTTGATGTAGGCCGAGCCCAGCGCGGTGGAGATGATGCTGTTGATGGCGGCAAAACCCACGCCCTGCGCGTTGGCCTTGTCACGGTCGATATCGACCT
The DNA here is from genome assembly GCA_011620245.1 of Acidovorax sp. Classification (GTDB taxonomy): domain Bacteria; phylum Pseudomonadota; class Gammaproteobacteria; order Burkholderiales; family Burkholderiaceae_C; genus Acidovorax. The sequence continues at coordinate 9,853 of WOZN01000131.1, read as the reverse complement.
GCAGTTGCGGGGCGTCTTCCAGGCCGTCGGGGCGCACGCTCATGAGCACCTTGCTCTGGCGGGCCATGCCCAGCATCTGGTTGCGGGCCGCCACCAGCGCGTCATGGCCGTTGCTACCACGGTCCTGCAGGCGGAAGGTGAAGCCCGAGCTGACCCCCAGCTCGGGAATGGGCGGCGGGCTCAGCGCAAAGATGAATGCATCGCGCACGCCCGACAGTGCGCCCATGGCCCGGCCCACAATGGCGTCGGCCGTGTGCTCGGCGCCCTTGCGCTCGGACCAGTCCTTGAGCGTCACGAAGGCCAGGCCGGCGTTCTGCCCCTGGCCGGAGAAGCTGAAGCCCATCACGGCAACCATGTTCTTGACTTCAGGCTGCTGCAGCATGAAGCCCTCGACCTTCTCGACCACGGCCCGGGTGCGCTCGATCGTGGCGCCGGGCGGCAGCTGGATGTTGACCAGCAGGTTGCCCTGGTCTTCATTGGGCAGGAACGAGGTCGGCAGGCGCATGTACAGCACGCCCACGGCGGCGATCAGCGCGACATAGATGACCATCATGCGGCCGCTGCGGCGCAGCAGCTTGGCCACCCAGCCTTCATAGCCCTTGGCGCTGCGGGCAAAGCCGCGGTTGAACGACCCGAAAAAGCCCTTCTTGGCGTGGCCATGTCCGGCCTCGACCGGCTTGAGCAGGGTGGCACACAGCGCGGGCGTGAGCGACAGCGCCATGAAAGCCGAAAAGGCGATGGACACGGCCATCACGGCCGAGAACTGGCGGTAGATGTTGCCCACCGAGCCGGCGAAAAAGGCCAGCGGCAAAAACACCGAGATCAGCACCACGGTGATACCGATGATGGCGCCCGAGATCTGGCCCATGGCCTTGCGCGTGGCCTCCACCGGCGGCAAGCCTTCCTCGCTCATGATGCGCTCGACGTTTTCCACCACCACGATGGCGTCGTCCACCACAATGCCGATCACCAGCACCATGCCGAACATGGTCAGCACGTTGATCGAAAAGCCCATCGCCAGCAGCGCACCAAACGTGCCCAGCAGCGCCACCGGCACCACGATGGTCGGAATGATGGTGTAGCGGATGTTCTGCAGGAACAGGAACATCACCAGAAACACCAGCGCGATGGCTTCGAGCAGGGTCTGTGCGACATGCTCGATGGAAATCTTGATGAAGTCGGAGCTGTCGTAGGGAATGCTCCAGCTCACACCGGGCGGAAAGTATTTTTCCAGTTCGGCCATACGGGTCCTCACCGCCGTAGCCGCGGCCAGCGCATTGCCCGAGGGCGACAACTGCAGGCCCATACCGGTGGCCGGCTTGCCGTTCAGCCGCGCGGTGGTGGCATATGCCTGGGCGCCCAGCTCAATGCGCGCCACATCCTTGAGGCGCACCGTGGAGCCGTCGGCATTGGCACGCAGCACGATGTCGCCAAACTCGGTAGTCGAGCTGATCTGCCCCGGCACCACCACGGTGGCCGAGATGGTCTGGCCACTCAGGTTGGGCAACTCGCCCAGGCTGCCGGCCGAGACCTGGGCGTTTTGCGCCTGGATGGCGCTGGCCACATCGGCAGCGGACAGATCGAAGCCCTGCAGCTTGGCCGGATCGATCCAGACGCGCATGGCGCGCTCGGCGCCGAACAGCTGCACCTGACCGATGCCGGGCACACGCTGCAGTTCGGGCACCACGTTGCGCGCAGCGTAGTCGCTCAGCGCGGTGACGTCGAACTTGGGGTCGGACGACGACAACATGGCGAACTGCAGAAAGTTGGAGCGCGACTTGTCCACGCGCACGCCCTGCTGGGTCACCACGACGGGCAGGCGCGGCGTGGCGCGCGACAGGCGGTTTTGCACCTCGACCTGGGCCATGTCGGGATTCGTGCCCGGCTCGAAGCTCAGCGTGAGGGTGCCGGTGCCATTGGCCTGGCTCACCGCTTCCATGTAGGCAAGACCGGGCGCGCCGTTCATTTCGCGCTCGATCACGGCCAGCACGCTGTCTTCCAGGGTCTGTGCCGAAGCGCCTGGATAGGCAACGGTCACCACGATGCTCGGCGGCGCTACCGTGGGGTATTGCGCGACCGGCAGATTGCCGATCGACACGGCGCCCAGCACCATGATGAACAGGGCGATCACCCACGCAAAGATGGGACGGTCAATAAAGAACTTGGCCATGGGGCTGGCTCCTTATTTCTGACCGGCGCTGGCGGCCGCAGCGGGGGCGCTGGCCGCTGGCGCAGCACCCGAGGCAGCAGCGGCCGGTGCAGCGGCGCTGCCCGGGGCCTGCCATGGCACCGCCTTCACGGGCGTGCCGGGCGGCATCATCTGGAGCTTCTGGAACCCATCGACCATGACCTGCTCGCCCTCTTTGAGCCCTTCCAGCACGACCCACTGGTTGTTGCGGGCGGTGCCCACCTTCACCGTGCGCTGGCTGAGCTTGCCGTCGGCGCCCACCACCGTGATCTTGTCCCCTTGCTGGGTGCGCGTCACGGCCTGCTGCGGCAGCGTGATGGCGTTGGCCACCTGGGCCTGCTCCAGGCGCACGCGCACATACAGGCCGGGCAGCAATTCGCCCTTGGGATTGGGCACCTCGGCGCGCAGCGTGATCTGGCCCGTGCTGGCGTCCACCGTCAGGTCAGAGAACAGCAGCTTGCCGGGGCGGGAATATTCGCTGCCATCATCGAGCACCACACGCACGCTGGCGGCCTCGCTGCCCTCGGCACGCTGGAACTGGCCATCGGCCAGGGCGCGGCGCAACTTCATCACCTCGCCGGCGGACTGGGTGAAGTTCACATACACCGGATCGATCTGCTGGATGACGGCCAGTTGCGTGGCTTCACCCTGCCCCACCAGTGCACCTTCGGTGACCAGGGCGCGGCCGATGCGGCCCGAAATCGGTGCGGTGACGCTGGCGTAACTCAAATTGATGCGGGCCGTCTGCACGGCGGCCCCGCCTGCGGCCACATCGGCCTGGGCCTGCTTGTGCGCCGAAACGGCATTGGCGTATTCCTGCTGGCTGATCGCGTCGACGACCACCAGGGGCTCGTAGCGCTGGGCCAGCGCGGCGGCCTGGATCAGGTTGGCCTGGGCCCGCGCCAGCGTGGCCTCGGCACTTCGCAAGGCGGCCTCATAGGGCGCGGCGTCGATGGCAAACAGCGGCTGCCCTGCCTTCACGTCGCTGCCTTCGCGAAACAGCCGCTTTTGCAGGATGCCCGCGACACGGGCCCGCACCTGTGCCACACGCAAGGCCTCCACCCGCCCGGGCAACTCGGTGACCAGACCCACATCGCCCGGCTTTGCCACGACCACGCCCACTTCAGGGGGCGGCCTGCCACCACCGGCGGCTGCCGGTGGCGCATCGGACTTGCCACAGGCCGCCAACAGCAATACAACGGACAGGCCACCCGCTGCAATGCCCAGGCGCACCAGCGCAGGGGACGAGGCAGAGGCAACAACGGGGGCAGTCTTGACATGGCGCAAGGCAGGCATGATGTTCCTTGGAGAAAAAGGCGCGGCGGGTCCGCCGATTGAATCAGTTTAGTGTGACGCGGCGTGCAGCGCGCAGGACTGCAGCAGCACGGTAACGAAGTGCAGCATTAAAGCATACATACATCCAAGAATGTATGTATGTATAGTGACGGAAACACCGCCATCCAGTGAGGTAATTCCATGGCCCGCCGCACCAAGGCAGACGCACAGACCACGCGCAACAACCTGCTGGATGCTGCGGAACAATTGTTTCAATCGCGTGGCGTTTCACACACCTCCCTCAATGACATTGCGGTGGCCGCAGGCACCACGCGGGGGGCCATCTATTGGCATTTCAAGGACAAGGCCGACCTGTTCAACGCCATGCTCAAGCGCGTGACCCTGCCGCTGGAGCAGACGCTGGGGGTGGCTTATGTAGCGCAGGCCGCCGACCCCGTGGCCGAGATCCGCAGCGCCATGCTGGAGGCGTTGCGCCTGATCGCCACCGACGCGCAAACGCGCCGCGTGCTGCAAATCGCCACCCATCAGGTCGAATACACCGCCGACATGGGCGCCGTAATGGAGCGCCATCTGAGCGTGCACGACGGCTGCGTGGCGCGCAACCATTTGGCTCTGGAGCGGGCTTACGCGGCCCGCGGCCAGCCACCGCCGGTGGCGCTGGACTGCGCGGCGCGGGGCCTGCAGGTGCTGGTCGAAGGGCTGGTGCACCAATGGCTGCTTCACCCCGAGGCATTTGATCTGCAGGCCAACGGCCGTGCCGTGCTGGACTTGTACCTGGCCGGCCTGGGCCTGCAGGAAGGCGCTCCCATCTGACGCTTCCATCTGATCAGGGCGTGACGGCGCCCGCCTCATACCAGCGCCCGATCAGTGCGCGCTCGTCATCTGTCATCTGCGTGGCGTTGTTCATGGGCATGAGCTTTTGCACCACGGCCTGCTGGTAGATGGCCTGGGCCTGCTGGCGGACGCCTTCGCCGGAATCGAGCCGCAGGTTCTTCATCTGCACCTGCGCGCCATGGCATTGGTAGCAGCGCTGCGCCAGCACCGCCTGCACGGATTTGAAGTCATTTTGGCCTGTAATGCTTGCTGCGCCTGCGCTTGCAGCTATAACATTAGTAGCATTCACGGGGCGCAGCCAGACCATCACACCGGCGAGCACCGCCACGCCGAGCAGCGCGTAGGGCAACGGGTTGCCATTGCGCCCCAGCTTATGGCCATGGCGCATGACGAAGAACTGGCGGATGGCCGCGCCGGCGAACATCATCAGGATCAGCACCAGCCAGTTCTGCGGATGGCTCCAGGTGAAACTGTAATGCCCGCTGAGCATGGCGAACAGCACGGGCAGCGTGAAATAGGTGTTGTGCACGCTGCGCTGCTTGCCGCGCCTGCCGTGCACCGGATCGACCGGCTGGCCCGCCTTGATCTGCGCCACCATGGTGCGCTGGCCCGGGATGATCCAGAAGAACACATTGGCGCTCATGGCCGTGGCCATCATCGCGCCCACCAGCAAAAAGGCGGCGCGCCCGGCAAACCAGTGGCAGGCCAGCCAGGCCGCCACGCAGACCAGCGCCGCTGCCAGCGCGCCCACGATGGCGTCGCCGTTCTTGCGCTGGCCGAAGAGGCGGCAGGCCGCGTCGTAGAGCAGCCAGAACACCACCAGAAACGCCAGCGCCACGGCAACCGCCTGGGCCGGCGCCCAGTTCATGCGGGATTTGTCGATGAGGTAGGTGCTGGCGCTCCACAGGTACGACAGCGTGAACAGCGCAAAGCCGCTGAGCCAGGTGCTGTAGCTTTCCCAGTAGAACCAGTGCAGGTGTCCGGGCAACCGGGGCGGCGAGACGGCAAACTTGACCGGGTGATAAAACCCGCCGCCATGCACGGCCCACAGCTCGCCGCTCACGCCCTGCTTCTTCAAGTCTTCATCGACCGGCGGCGTCAGGCTGCTGTCGAGAAAGACGAAGTAGAACGACGACCCGATCCAGGCAATCGCGGCAATGACATGGACCCAGCGCAAAAGCAGGTTGGCCCAGTCGAGAAGATAGCTTTCCATGTGTTCTGTTCTCAACCTGCGCGGCGCGCAAAAGCACTGGCCGCGTGTGCAACCTGCTCACCACTGCGGGCGCTCTGAGCAGAAAAAGGGCCGCGCACCATGGCAGAAGTCTGCCGGGGCACCGCTGCGACCCACCATCCTCACGATTCGGCAAAAAATGTATGCAGGAATTGTTCCCGGCTTCAACCTACCAATTGGCATCCAGGGGGGGGGAGGGGCGATGACCCCGTGAGCCTGTCCACGGCCTTTTCCAGCGCCTGCGTTTGCCTTGGCGCGGGGGCACCCTGCAAGGTCTGCAGCAGCTGCGCGGCCACCGCCACTGCAATCACCTCGGGCTCCTTGCCGCGTATGCCCGGCACCCCGATGGGGCAGGTCACATGCGCCAGCTCTTGCGGCGTGAAACCCCGCCCATGCAGCCGGTTGGCAAACGTGGCCCATTTGGTGCGGCTGCCGATCAGCCCGATGAAGGGCAGGTCGCCCTGCTCGCGCTGGCGCCTGAGGCAGGCCGCCACCACATCCAGGTCTTCGGCATGGCTGAAACTCATGATGAGCACCCGGCTGCCGGGCGCCAGAGCCGGCACCGCCATGTGCACCGGCCCGGATTGTTCGCACACCACATCGCCCGGCGGCGGGGCCGGAAAAATGCCCTCGCGGCTGTCGATCCAGGTCAGCGCAAATGGCAGCGGCGCCAGCACGCGCGCCAGCGCATGGCCGACATGCCCGCCGCCGAACAAGGCCACCGGGTGGCGCGCTGGCGCAAGGCGCTGTTTCAAAGCTGCCACATGCTGCCCCGCCACCAACTCGAAACCCAGGTGCATCACGCCGCCGCAGCACTGGCCCAGGGCCGGACCGAGCGCGTATCGCAGCGGCGATGCCCCCTGAACACCACGCAGCCTGCGCCGGGCCTCGGCAATGGCCTGGTGCTCGATATGCCCGCCGCCGATGGTGCCCACCAGGCCATCGGCAAAAACCGCCATCCAGGCCCCCACTTCCCGTGGAGCAGAGCCTTGTGTAGACTCCACGGTCACCAGACAGGCCGGGGCGGCCTTCAGCCCCTCCAGCAATAGCAACAGATCAGCCACCGCAACCTTCCAATATGTTCATTGCACGCCAGCACTGACCGCATGGATCGTGCCCACCAGCATAGCGGCAACACCATGCCACCCATTTCGTCCCAACATTCTTCCCGGGCTGGCCGCCATTGGCTGCTGGCCGCAATCATGGCGGCCATGGGCGCCATCGTTGCCGCGTGCAAATCCGCCCCTGAAGCCCCGCCACCTCCTCCCGACAGCCGCCTGCCCAGCACTGACGCAGGGCAGGCACCGGGCAGACCGGCATTGCCCGGCCCCTCGGCTGCCAGCAACGCGCGGGCCTATCGCCGCGACGCGGCAACCCACCTCTACAACCTGAACAACCCGCGTGTTTTCAAGGGCAAGCTCCCGCCCATGCTGTACGCCATTGGCGTGCTGGAAGTGGATATCGACCGCAGCGGCCGCATCACCAAACTGCACTGGATGCGCGCACCGCGCCATGCGCCCGAAGTGGTTGCCGAGATCGAACGCACGGTGCACGCCGCCGCCCCGTTCCCGGTGCCAGCCCGCATGGGCCGCGTCACCTACACCGACACCTGGCTGTGGGACAAGAGCGGGCATTTCCAGCTCGATACCCTGACCGAAGGGCAGCTCTGAGCCCAGGCTGAGAAACCACGCTCACAAATAAAGAGCGGCTAACCATTGAATCCATTGGGTTTCAGGCATCTTTGGCCGCAACATCGGCGCAGAGAAAGCGCAGCCAGCTCCTTTTTCAGGAGCATCCCTTCACGAGCCGCGGTAGGTGGCATAGCTCCACGGGCTCACCAGCAAGGGCACGTGGTAATGCTGGTCGGCATGGGCAATGCCAAAGTCCAGGCTCACACGGCCGAGAAAATTGGGCTCCGGCAAAACCACCCCCCGCGCCTTGAAATAGGCCGCCACGCCGAACGTGAGGCGGTAGGTGCCCGTGCGCAGGCTGGCATCGTCAAACAGCGGCGCATCGGTGCGGCCATCTTGGTTCAGCACCAGGCGCTGGATCAGCGCGGCCGCATCGCCATGGGTGGAAAACAGCGACACCTCCATGCCGGCCGCGGGGCAGCCATGCATGGTGTCCAGAACGTGGGTAGTCAAGCCCATGGGGGAATCTCCTGAAGATGTAAGGCCGGGATTGGCTGTGGCAGCCGGGGCCCAAAGTGCAGGCACCGCGGGGTGTTCAATCTATCCATGACTTACGCAAAACAGGCCCAGGCAAGCCGCCTGCCACAAGGGCAAGTACTGTTGTGGCATCCTTATTTGCGTAAGTCCCATTATCAATTCTCGCCCACCAGCGCCATCGCCCAAAACTGCCTGCAACCCGGTCCCCGGCTGGCCGGTAATTTGCTTGCCTTAGAACCTGTTCCCGATCTCAGCGGGGATCACGAGCGCCCCGCCAGCCATCCAGCGGCAATGCGCGCCCCCGCGACGCCCTCATTTCTCTGATATTTGCCGCAATCCATGCTCTACGACGCCACCCAAGCCTATCCCCGCGACCTGATCGGCTACGGCAAGCACCCGCCCCACGCGCAATGGCCCGGCGGCGCCCGCATTGCGGTGCAGTTCGTGCTGAACTACGAGGAAGGCGGCGAGAACGCCGTGCTGCACGGCGATGCGGGCAGCGAGCAGTTCCTGTCGGAAATGTTCAACCCCGCCAGCTACCCCGGGCGGCATATGAGCATGGAAGGCATCTACGAATACGGCTCGCGCGCGGGCGTGTGGCGCATCCTGCGTGAATTCGAAAAACGCCAGCTGCCGCTCACGGTGTTTGGCGTATCCACCGCCCTGCAGCGCCACCCCGACTTGACCCGGGCGTTTGTGGAGTTGGGCCACGAGATCGCCTGCCACGGCCTCAAATGGATTCACTACCAGCATATCCCCGAAGAGGTGGAGCGCGCGCATATGCAGGAAGCCATGGCCATCATCGAGCGCATGACCGGAGAAAGGCCCCTGGGCTGGTACACCGGCCGCGACAGCCCCAACACCCGCCGCCTGGTGGCCGACTTCGGCGGCTTTGCATACGACAGCGACTACTACGGCGACGACCTGCCCTTCTGGATGAAGGTGCGCCGCACCGATGGCACCGCCGTGCCCCAACTCATCGTGCCCTACACGCTCGATTGCAACGACATGCGTTTTGCGCTGCCGCAGGGGTACTCGCACGCCGACCCGTTCTTCCAGTACATGAAAGACACGTTCGACGCCTTGTATGCCGAGGGCGACCCGGCGGGTGACAACAGGCCCAGGATGATGAGCATCGGCATGCACTGCCGCCTGCTGGGCCGCCCGGGCCGCATCACGGCGCTGCAGCGCTTTCTGGACCATATCGCGCAGCACGACAGGGTATGGGTGGCCCGCCGCATCGACATCGCGCGCCACTGGACGCAACGCTTCCCGGCGCCCATTTTTTGAGTCAAATTGGCTTCCAGCCCTTACCCCATAAGCGCTGGCAGCTCACTTTATTGAAGCACTCACCATGCCCCTGACTCTGGATCAACTCAACACCGCCAGCGCCGCCGAGGCCCTGCAGATGCTCGATGGCCTGTACGAGCATTCACCCTGGATTGCCGAACATGCGCTGGCGCAGCGGCCCTTTCGCTCGCTGGCGCAGCTCAGGCACGCGATGGCGCATGCGGTGCGCACGGCCAGCGCACAGGCGCAGCTGGGCCTGATCCGCGCCCACCCTGAACTTGCCGGCAAAGCCATGGTGGCGCAGAGCCTCACGGCCGAATCGACCCACGAGCAATCGAAGGCGGGCCTCACGCAATGCACGCCCGAGGAATTCGCACGCATCCAGCAGCTCAACGTCGACTACAACGCCCGCTTCGGCTTCCCGTTCATCCTGGCGGTGCGCGGGCCACGGGGCAATGGCCTGAGCAAGCAGCAGATCATCGACACCTTTGCGCGGCGGCTGGACAACCACCCGGATTTCGAGCGCGCCGAGGCCCTGCGCAACATCCACCGCATCGCCGAGATCCGCCTGAACGACAAATTCGATGCCGAACCCCTGCTGGGCAACGATGTATGGGACTGGCACGAAAAACTGGCCGAACATTCCGACCCCGGCTTTGCCGAAAAGGGCCAGCTCACCGTCACCTACCTCACCGACGCCCACCGCGCCTGCGCTCAAGCGCTCAGCCGCTGGATGCGCGACTGCGGCTTTGACGAGGTCGAGATCGACGCCGTGGGCAACGTGGTGGGCCGCTACAAGCCGGCCCCGGCCAATGGCAAATACCTGCTCACCGGCAGCCACTACGA
>WOZN01000278.1 GCA_011620245.1 Acidovorax sp. | reverse complement strand
TGAACTTCTCGCTGGTCATGATGGCGGTGCGCTGCAGGCTGGCCAGCAGCGGCGCACGGCCCAGGGTCACGCTGTTGGTGTGGTTGCGCGGTATCACGCGGTTGTAGTCGGGGAATTTGCCCTCGACCAGCTTGGTGACGAACTCCATGCCGCCAAAGGTGAACCGGGCCTGGTTGTTGGCGAACTGCATTTCGATATGGGGCTGGTTGTCGCCACCTGCGTCCGACAGCAGGCGCTGCAGCTCGATCACGGTCTTGCGCGGCAAGATCACTTCCTGCCTGGGCACTTCCACATCCAGCGTGGCGCTGGCAAAGGCCAGGCGGTGGCCGTCGGTGGCCACCAGGGACAGCTGCTTGCCCTCGGCCACGAACAGAATGCCGTTGAGGTAATAGCGTATGTCCTGCACCGCCATGGCAAACGACACCTGGCCCAGCAGGTCTTTCAGCGTCTTTTGCGGCACGCTGAACACGGGGCCGAAGGCGGCCGATTCCTGCACCAGCGGAAAGTCTTCGGCGGGCAGCGTCTGCAGCGTGAAGCGGCTCTTGCCACCCTTCAGGATCAACTTGGACTGGGCCGACTCCAGGCTCACCGTCTGGTCGCCGGGCATGGTGCGCAGGATGTCGATGAGCTTGCGTGCGCCCACCGTGGTGGTGAAGTCGCCGGTGTCGCCGCCCAGTTCGGCCGTGATGCGGATCTGGATTTCGAGGTCGCTGGTCGTCAGCTGCAGGGCGTTGCCCGTCTTGCGGATCAGCACATTGGCCAGGATGGGCAGGGTATGCCGGCGTTCAACAATGCCAGAGACCGACTGCAGAACCGCGAGAACCCTGTCTTGTGTTGCCTTCAGGACGATCATGTCAACCTCTTGTGGTTTTGGGGACGGTACGTGGACAGCAGCACAGGTCGCGCCTCCTCCTTGCCGCGCAAACCGCCATTTTGCCTGTTAACCGGGGTGCTTCCGTCTGGGGCTTGCACCAGTTGCATCAACTGCATCAACCCTTGAGCGTTTGTTCCAGCACATGCAGCTGCTGGTTGAGCTCGGTGAGCTGCTGGCGCTCGCCCGAAATCTTGCGCACCGCATGCAGCACCGTGGTGTGGTCGCGGCCGCCAAATAGCTCGCCAATCTCCGGCAGGCTCTTTTGCGTCAGCTCCTTGGCCAGGTACATGGCAATCTGGCGCGGGCGGGCAATGCTGGCCGGGCGCTTCTTGCTGTACATGTCGGCGACCTTGATCTTGTAATAATCGGCCACCGTCTTCTGGATGTTTTCCACAGAAATCTGCCGGTTCTGTATGGACAGCAGGTCGCGCAGCGCCTCGCGGGCCAGCTGGATCGAGATTTCCTTCTGGTTGAAGCGCGAATACGCCAGGATCTTGCGCAGCGCGCCTTCGAGCTCGCGCACGTTCGAGCGCACGTTCTTGGCCACGAAGAAGGCCACTTCCTCGGGCATCTCGGTGCTTTCTGCGCGGGCCTTGTTGATCAGGATGGCCACACGCATTTCGAGCTCGGGCGGCTCGATGGCGACCGTCAGGCCCGAATCAAAGCGCGAAACCAGCCGCTCGTGGATGTTGGCCAGGCCCTTGGGATAGGTGTCGCTGGTCATCACGATGTGGCTTTTTTTGGCCAGCAGGGCCTCGAACGCGTTGAAGAATTCTTCCTGCGTGCGGTCCTTGTTGGCAAAAAACTGCACATCATCGATCAGCAGCAGATCAAGCGAGTGGTAACGCTCCTTGAACTCGTCAAAGGTGCGGCGCTGGTAGGCCTTAACCACATCCGACACGAACTGCTCGGCGTGGATGTAGAGAACTTTGACGTCGGGCCGGTCGGCCAGCAGCTTGTTGCCTACCGCATGCACCAGGTGGGTCTTGCCCAGGCCCACGCCGCCATAGATGAAAAGCGGGTTGTACAGGTGCCCCGGCATGCCCGCCACATGCATGGCGGCCGAGCGCGCCATGCGGTTGGCCGTGCCTTCCACCAGAGTCTCGAACGTCAAGGCCGGATTGAGCCGGGTGCGAAAGGCGCCCGCCGGGGTTTCATCGCTGCTGTGGCTGGGCGCGTCGGACGGGGCGGTGGCCTGGGAGGCGGCGGGCCTGATGTAAGTGCGGGCAACAGATTCCCGCTGAGCAAGCGCTAACTCCAGCGTGATGGCTTGCCCATAGAGGGCTTCGAGCAGGGCGGCGATGCGGCCCGCGTACTGGGCGCGAATCCAGTCGAGCTTGAAGCGGTTGCCCACCAGCAGCGTGACCTTGGAAAAATCTTCAGACACCTGCGCTATCAGGGGCTTGATCCAGGTGTTGAACTGCTGCTCTGGCAGGTCTTGGGCGAGCTGCTCTACGCAGGCCTGCCAGAGGCCCTGGCCGGCATCGGCGCCGGGCTGGTCCATGGGGCTGCGATGGGATTCCTCGGTCATTTCAGGGGGCATTCTTGTTGTGGATAGGAGGAACGGTTGCAGGCGGCGGATTGTAGCTTATCAAGGAGTTATCCACAATTTGAAAAGCATCTGCGGAAAGGGGGCGACGGGCCGTCGAGGCGGGTGTATCCGCGTCCTTTGCAAAGGCCCACAACACGATGGACATTGCCAGCTGGCATCAAGCCTGCGATAATCTTCGGTTTCCCTGAATGTGTTCAGGGTGATTTGACCCGGCGCGCCGGTATTTGTGCTTCGCAGTCGTTGGTTGTGTGCGATTCCCGCAAGGGGCGCTGCGGCCAAGGATGGCGGGGTTCAAGAGCAGCAGTCCGGAACTGAACCTCAAGGAATAGCATCATGAAACGTACTTACCAGCCCTCCAAGACGCGCCGCGCGCGCACCCACGGTTTTCTCGTCCGCATGAAGACCCGCGGCGGCCGTGCCGTGATCAACGCACGTCGCGCCAAGGGCCGCAAGCGCCTGGCCGTCTAAGGCCGTTACGGTCTC
>WOZN01000319.1 GCA_011620245.1 Acidovorax sp. | reverse complement strand
CAGCGCTACCCGCTGATCGACGGCCAGGGCAACTTCGGCAGCCGCGACGGCGACGGCGCAGCCGCCATGCGCTACACCGAGGCGCGCCTGTCGCGCATCACCAGTCTGCTGCTCGATGAAATCGACGAGGGCACGGTCGATTTCATGCCCAACTACGACGGCAGCACGGAAGAACCGCGCCAGTTGCCCGCGCGCCTGCCGTTTGCACTGCTCAACGGCGCCAGCGGCATTGCTGTGGGCCTGGCCACCGAAATCCCCAGCCACAACCTGCGCGAGATCGCCGACGCCTGCGTGGCGCTGATCAAGACGCCTTCGCTGAGTCTGGAAGACCTGCTGGCCCTGGTGCCCGGCCCGGACTACCCCGGCGGCGGCCAGATCATCAGCAGCGCGGGCGACATTGCCGACGCCTACCGCACCGGCCGTGGCAGCCTCAAGGTGCGCGCGCGCTGGAAGATCGAAGAGCTGGCGCGCGGCCAGTGGCAGCTGGTCGTCAACGAGCTGCCACCCGGTGTGAGCACGCAGCGCGTGCTGGAAGAAATCGAAGAAATCACCAATCCCAAGGTCAAGGCCGGCAAAAAAGCGCTGAGCCAGGACCAGACGCAACTGAAGGCCAGCGTGCTGGCCGTGCTCGATGTGGTGCGCGACGAATCCAACAAGAACGCCCCCGTGCGCCTGGTATTCGAGCCCAAGACCGGCAAGACCCCGCAGCAGGAACTGATCACCGCGCTGCTGGCGCACACCAGCCTCGAAACCTCCGCGCCCATCAACCTCACCATGGTGGGGCTCGATGGCAAGCCGGTGCAGAAATCCATGCGCCTGATGCTGGAGGAATGGATCGCCTTCCGCCAGAGCACCATCACGCGCCGCACGCAGCACCGGCTGGCCAAGGTGCTGGACCGCATCCACATCCTCGAAGGGCGGCAGACCGTGCTGCTCAACATCGACGAGGTGATTGCCATCATCCGCCAGGCTGACGAGCCCAAGGCGGCGCTGATCGCCCGCTTTGCCCTCAGTGACCGGCAGGCCGAAGACATTCTGGAAATCCGCCTGCGCCAATTGGCGCGGCTCGAAGCCATCAAGATCGAGCAGGAACTGAAAGAACTGCGCGAAAGCCAAGGCAAGCTCGAAGACATCCTGAACAGCCCCGGCTCGCTGCGCCGCACCATGGTCAAGGAGATCGAGCAGGATGCCAAGACCTTTGCCGATCCGCGCCGCACGCTGATCCAGGCCGAGAAAAAAGCCGTGGCCGAGGTCAAGGTGGTGGACGAGCCCGTCACGGTGGTGGTTTCGCAAAAAGGCTGGGTGCGTGCCCGCAATGGCCATGGCCACGAGGCGGCCAGCTTCGCCTTCAAGGCGGGCGATGGCTTGTATGCCACGTTTGAATGCCGCACCTTGGACCAGCTGATCGCCTTTGGCAGCAACGGCCGCGTTTATTCGGTGCCCGTGGCCCTGCTGCCCGGCGGGCGCGGCGACGGCCAGCCGGTGACGACCCTGATCGAACTGGAATCGGGCACGCAGCTGCTGCACTACTTTGCCGGCCCGGCCAGTGCCACCTTGCTGCTGTCGAATTCGGGAGGCTATGGCTTTTTGGCCAGCGTGGACAACCTGGTCTCGCGCCAGAAGGGGGGCAAGTCCTTCCTGACTTTGGGCGATGGCGAGACCCTGTGCCCACCCTCCCATGCGGCAGGCAGTACCGGGGGGCAGCCATTGCCTGCCGCCACGCATGTGGCCTGCGTCTCGGCGGGCGGTCGCATCCTGACGTTCGAGATCAGTGAACTCAAGACCATGGCCAACGGTGGCCGCGGCCTGTTGCTGATCGACCTCGAGCCCCAGGATCAACTGGTAGGGGCCGCCGCCTACACCCGCAGTGTTCGCATCAAGGGCGTGGGCCGCGGCGGCAAGGTGCGTGAAGAGACGCTGGAACTCCGCTCGCTCAACAATGCCCGCGCAGCACGAGGGCGCAAGGGCAAGGCGGCAGATCTGGGGTTCAAGCCGACGTCCGTGACACGCGTCGAGTAGTCGCTGTGCCTCTTGCCTGGGCTGGCGACGCATGCTGGGGTGCTATCAACACAGCATCCGGCCCGCTCACTGTTTGCGAGAGGCAATCGGCCGCTGGAAGCAGCACGTAATTGGGGCATAGCCAAAAAAAAAGCCCGATCTTGAGACCGGGCTTTGAAAGGATCCCTGAAACGAAGGTTTCGAGAGGATCCAAGGAGACAACTGGATGCCCCGTTGCCGGGATGATGTCTGGATTATCAGGGAAATTCCTGATCGCTGGTCAGAGTTTGCACTCCGTTGCGCAGCGGCGGGTGGCTTAGCGCTTGGGGGGCACGGCCGACTTGGCGGCGTCGGAAGCGGTGTTGGCGACGGCGTTGAAGTTGGTTTCGGCTACCTCAGATGCTTGCTTCACGGCCTTTTGCACCGATTCGAAAGTATTGTTGGCAGCGGACACGGCGCTCTTCATTAGGGCGACAGCGGTTTCAGAGCCGGCGGGGGCATCTTTGGCAGCGCTGTCCACCAACTCGGTGAATGCCTTCTGTGCGTCGGCAACTTGGCTTTCGAAGGCCTTGCTGAGTTCGGCGCCGGTGCCTGAAGCGATGTCATACAGGTGACGGCTGTAGGCGGCGGTCTTTTCGGCCATGGGCTGGAACAGGCTGGCTTGCAGGGCTAGCAGTTCTTGTGCGTCCTTCACGTTAAGGATAGCCTGGATTTGCTGGGCGGCTTCCGACAGGGCAGCGCGCGAAACGGTCATGTTCAACTCGACCAGCTTTTCCAAGCCTTCGAAGGCCTTGGTGGTCAGTCCAAACAGGGTTTCGATGTTGGTCTTCTGGGATGCCAGGATTTGTTCTGCAGTCAGCGACATGTCATATCTCCAAAAAAATGGAACCCGGATGGGTCAAGGTGGCTTACGGAC
>WOZN01000209.1 GCA_011620245.1 Acidovorax sp. | reverse complement strand
GGAACTGGGCCATTTCGCCATGGGTTCGACGGTGATCCTGCTGCTGCCGCCGGGCCCGTTTGCCTGGGACGGCGCCGTGCGCGAGGGCAGCGCGCTGCGCTGTGGCCAGGCGCTGGGCGCATGGCCGCCGGCCGGGCAGGCCGCCGCCTAGGCGGCGCGGCCGGCGTCCGTGGCTGGGCCAATGGTCGCCTTCGCAGCGGATCGGCCCCCGTGGGGCGCGGCAGCGACGGCAGCGTCACTTCACGATCAGACCCCCTCACTGGTCGCGCGGCTGCAAGCGCTCGTCAAACAGCGACGTCCGCGACAAGCTTTTCAACATCAACCCAGTTCATGACGAGGCACCACATGACCACGCACACGCTACCGCGGTTCGATGCAGAAAAAGGCCTGCGCTATCGCAAGCTCGGCAACTCGGGCCTGTTCGTCTCCGAACTGTGCCTGGGGGCCATGACCTTCGGTGGCGACAAGGGCATCTGGGGCCTGATCGGCAATTTGCAGCAGGAGCAGGCCGACGAACTGATGAAGATCGCCCTGGAGGCGGGCATCAACTTCATCGACACCGCCAACGTCTACGGTTTTGGTGCCAGCGAGCGCATCGTCGGCCAATCGCTGAAGAATCTCGGCGTTCGCCGCGAGGATATCGTGCTGGCCACCAAAGTCCTCGGCCCGATGGGCGATGGGCCCAACGCCCGCGGCGCCTCCCGTGGCCACATCATGAGCCAATGCCAGGCCAGTCTGCAGCGCCTGCAGACCGACTACATCGACCTCTACCAAATCCACGGCTTCGACCCGGCCACGCCGATCGAAGAAACCCTGGAGGCCTTGAACACCCTGGTACAGCACGGCCACGTGCGCTACGTGGGCCTGTCCAACTGGGCGGCCTGGCAGGTGATGAAAGCCATCGGCATCACCCAGGCGCGGCACCTGTGCCCGATCATTTCCCTGCAGGCTTATTACACCCTGGTCGGCCGTGACCTGGAGCGGGACGTCATCCCGATGCTCGAATCCGAAAAAGTCGGGCTGATGGTGTGGAGCCCGCTGGCCGGCGGTTATCTGTCCGGCAAATACGAAGGCCCGAACGTTTCGGAAGAAAACCGGCGCGCCAAGTTCGACTTTCCGCCCGTCAACCGGGAGCGGGGCAGTCAGGTCATCAAGGTCATGCGCGAGATTGCCGCCGGCAAGCAGATCGACGGCCAGCCGGTCAGCGTGGCGCAAATCGCCCTGGCGTGGCTGCTGCATCAAAAGACCGTGACCAGCATCATCATCGGCGCCAAGCGCCCCGAGCAGCTCAAGGACAACATCCTGGCAGCCCAGGTGCGCTTGTCCGATGACGAACTGGCGGCCCTGGATGAGGCGAGCCGCCTGCCGGAGGAGTATCCGGGTTGGCAGCTGAAAAGGATGGCGCAGTATCGGGATCACATGAAGGCCTGAGGCCGTCCACTGCCCCGGCTGGCCGACTTTCAGCCTACGATCGCGGCAGCGCGATGGCGCGTCACGCCGAGCGGACCGAGCGGTTGAAGATCGACATCCGGTGTGTCGATTCGTAAGCGCCCTGGCAGCAGAAATCGCCAAATGCTCAAACCGCGTTGCTATTGATTCTATAATCAAGTGACGATAAATTCATAATATTTTGTTCATATAAATTCGGACCCCCAGCATGCAGACACCCCCGTCAAGCGCCCAAGGCTACGCCGGCGGCGAAATCGATCTCCGCCAGTTGGTCACGGTGCTCTGGCGGCAAAAGGCGCTGATCGCAGGCATTGGAATCTTTGGCGCCTTACTCGGTGGTGGCGCAAGCTTATATTTAACGAAATACGTTACCGAGGAGATTTTTCTCACGCCGGGCATATCGGCCGGCAACTACAAGCGCTATCAAACCGTCTTTTCAAGCGGCCCGCGGCTGCAGCAATACCTTCAAAGCAGTGGCCTGGTGGGCACTATTGACGGAGACCTGTTGTACAAGCTGGCGGAAAATCAGGACGCGCTGCGCGAGACCCTCAAGCCAGAATTCGCTTTCACCGACAAGGATCAGAAAACATTTGGCGTCAAGGTCGCCGAAAAGGATGATCCGGGCGCCATGATCGGCATGCGCATCCAGTTCAAGCACAAAAAGCCGACCCACGGCACGCCGGTTACCCTGCTCGGCGAGTACGTGCGCGACACCATCATCCGAGTCGATTTCGAGGACACAATGCCGGCTCAATGCGCGGGATTTCGCACCCGCGAGCAAGAGCTGCGCAACGCCCAGATCGACAACGACTTCGCCATCACCCAGGAAGAAAAGCGCGTTGCCACCCTGCGCGACATCATCGCCCGCAATCCGGCCGCTGCAGCGGTCGACAACCGTCAGATTGTTTCGCTGGAAAAAGGCGGCGAGCGCTTCCTGTCGCCAGTGTCACAGCTCGTTGCAGCAGAAATCCAGATCGCCGACATGAAGCTCGCCGAGGCGCGCCGCGAACGCGAGCGCATCAGCGTGGCGCTGAAACGCGACTACTACTGCCAGGCGCAACAGGCGCTGCAACAGACCGCTCCGGGCCGTGCCTTTCTTGAAGAGCTGAAGAACGTGCAGACCGCGGTCTTCCAAGGCCAGGACAAAGCGATCGATATCGTCGAGCAAACCTGGAACGAGCTCGATGTCGAGCGCCAAGCTTGGATCAGCACCTACCTGCAGGCCATGCGCTTCGTCGCCTCCCCGGAAAGCGCCGAAGTAAAGGTACGCAAACCGGGTCTGGCACTCGGCATCGTCCTGGGCGGCATGCTGGGCGGCATGCTCGTCGTGTTCGGCGCGCTGGTGCGGGCGTGG
Source organism: Acidovorax sp. (assembly GCA_011620245.1). Lineage (GTDB taxonomy): Bacteria > Pseudomonadota > Gammaproteobacteria > Burkholderiales > Burkholderiaceae_C > Acidovorax. The sequence continues at coordinate 11,403 of WOZN01000209.1, read as the reverse complement.
TGGCGCAGAGAGGACGAAGAAACCACCGGCGCCTGACCCCACATGGGCGCCGCAGCAACCACCACTGACACGCACTCAAACAGCCGATGCCTGCAATCAGCCGTTTTTCACTCGCTTACGCAGCAGGCTCGTCTATTGTATAAGTCCCCATGCTGATCCGGCACGCCGCCTACTATCTGCTCGCCCGCGGCGTGCCCGGCCTGGTCAACTTCGCGGCACTGGCCGTCTATACGCGACTGCTGGCACCCGATGAGTTCGGCCGTTACGCCCTCGTGCTGGCCGGCGTGGGGCTGGCCAATGCGGTGGTGTTTCAGTGGCTGCGGCTGGTGCTGCTGCGTTTCCTGCACGCCCAGGGCGATGATACGCAAGCTTTCCTGGCCGGTATCTTCGCATTGTTTTTGACGCTGGCCCTGGCGGTCACCGGGGTGGGATCGCTGCTGGCGCTGTGGTGGCCGGACTCCGTCTGGCAGCGCCTGCTCGCGCTGGCGGTGCCGCTGTTGCTGACGCAAGCCTGGTTCGAACTCGGCCTGGAGCTGTTGCGCGCCCGTCTCGCGCCCCTTCCCTACGGCAAACTGCTGGGCAGCAAGGCGGTCATCGCGCTGTCGATCGGTGCCCTGCTGGCCTGGATCGGTCTCGGCGCTTTGGCCCCCTTGCTCGGGCTCATCGCCGGCCACGCGCTGGCCTTTTTGCTGTTTGGCCTAGCCGCTTGGAAAGGCGTGCGCCCCGCTTGGCCTGCGGCCAGCCAATTACGCGAACAGTTGCGCTACGGCTTGCCGCTCACCGTCACCTTTGCGCTTGCCTGGGTGGTCTCGGGTTCCGACCGGTTCATGCTCGCCTGGTTTCTTGATGAGGCGGCGGTGGGTGCCTATGCTGCGGCCTACGATCTGGTGTTTCCTGCGATCACCTTGCTGCTGTCCGTCATTCACACCGCGGCATATCCACTCGTTGTCCATGGCCTAGAAAACAAAGGCGCCGATGTCGCCGAGGCCGAACTTCGCATCAATGGTGAATTGATCTCCGCCGTATCGCTCGCAGCAGCAGCCATGCTTATTGTTCTCGGGCCCTTGCTGGTTTCCCTGATAATCGGCTCAACGTTTCGCGAAGATGCGTTGCGCATTTTACCCTGGATAGCGCTGGCCTCTGCGTTTGCAGGCATCAAGGCATATTACTTTGATATTGCATTTCATCTTGGGCGGAGTGGTGGTTGGCTGGTTATTACTGGCGGGGTTGCGGCAGGGATAAACTTCATATTGAATTTGTTTCTGATTCCTTTGAGCGGAATCGTTGGTGCTGCATTAGCGACATTATTCGCATATTCCATTGCTATGTGTTTCAGCGCGTGGTTCGGCGCCAAGGTATTCCCCATGCCAGCTTTAATGTTGATGCTGCTAAAAGCCATGCTTGTGGGATTGGTTTCAGGAATGGCTGCTGCACTAGGTTCTGCAGGAACTGGCGCATCATGGATTAATTTATCCATTGGCTTGGCGTTTGCGATTTTGAGTGCGGTATTTGTAAGTACCGCATTAAATGTTGGCGGTATTCGCTACCCAGTCATGCGAGTGTTTCACACAGTATTGCCAGGTCGAACAAACGCTCAGAAGGATGGTCATAATGGAACAAGATAAAATATGGAATTATTTTCAAAACGAGGGCCTTGAAGACCATAAATTTCCTGAAGCGAGGCAACGCTTCATGCTCAAATACTTAAATGTTGGTCAAACAGTGCTGAACATAGGGATAGGTAGCGGGGCATTGGAGCGTCTTGGTATCGAGAAAGGGGTTCTCATGCATTCCCTAGACCCTAGTCAACGAGCGATTGAACGCTTGCGAGAAGAATTAAGCATGGCGGATCGTGCTCAGTGTGGGTATGCCCAAGCGATCCCTTTTTTGGATAACAGCTTCGATGTTGTCGTCATGTCTGAAGTGTTGGAGCATTTGGATGACGAGGTGTTGGCTGGATCATTGAGTGAAGTATTGCGAGTGCTTAGGCCCGGCGGTTATTTGCTCTGTTCTACACCTTATCGCGAGGATTTGGGGGCAAGCCGTGTTGTTTGCCCTGAGTGCGGTTGCGTATTTCATAAGGTAGGTCATTTACAAACGTTTGATAAATACGCAATGCGACAGCTTCTTGAAGGCAAAGGGTTTCAAATTCAGAAGACTTGGTTAAGCACATTTATTGACTGGGAAAGAAAAGGGTTGCGCAATTTTATTAAGTCATCTATTCGAGTAGTGCTTGCAAAAATGGGGGAAGGAATTGCTGATCCCCACTTATTAGTAATGGCGAAGAAGCCAGAGCAGATGGGTTAAAAGTGATTTACGGCAAACTCGCTATTTATTTGCCCTCCCTGCGCGGCGGCGGTGCCGAACGGGTGATGGTATTGCTGGCCAATGGCTTTGCCGCGCGTGGCATTGCCACCGACCTCGTGCTTGCCAGTGCCGAAGGCCCGTATCTGGCGGACGTCAGCCCCCATGTGCGGGTGGTCGATCTTGGCGCGGCGCGGGTCATTCGCTCGCTGCCCGGCCTGGTCCGGTACCTGCGACGGGAGCAGCCGCGGGCGCTGCTCGGCGCGCTCAATCATGCCAATGTCATCGCCTGTCTTGCGCACCGGTTGGCGGGCGTGCCGACACGGCTGGTGGTAAGTGAGCGCAGCACCTTGAGCCAAGCGCGGCCCGGCAATCGCCGCGGGCTGGTGGTGCCCTGGTTCATGCGCCGGGTCTATCCGTGGGCCGACGCGGTGGTGGCCGTCTCGAAGGGGGTGGCGGATGATCTGGTGCGCACGATCGGCCTCGATCCGGCCAAGGTGCATACCCTTTACAACCCCGTCGTCACGGACGATCTGTCGCTCAAGTCGCAAGCGTCGGTCGATCACCCTTGGTTCGCCGAAGGCGAGCCGCCTGTGTTCCTGGGCGTGGGTCGACTGACAGAGGCAAAAGACTTTCCGGCCTTGATCCGGGCCTTCGGCTTGCTGCGCGCCCGGCGCCCCGCACGCCTGATGATTCTGGGCGAAGGCGAGCTGCGCCCTCGGCTGGAGGCGCTGGTGCAAGAGTTGAACCTGGAAGACGACGTGCAACTGCCCGGCTTCATGGCCAATCCGTTCGCCTATATGGCACGGGCTGCGGTTTTCGTGCTTTCGTCCAAATACGAGGGATTGCCTGGGGTTTTGATTCAAGCTATGGCCTGCGGCGCGCCGGTGGTGAGCACCGACTGCCCGTCCGGCCCGGCGGAGATTCTGGAGGGTGGGCGCTGGGGGCGGCTGGTGCCTGTGGGGGACGTGGCGGCACTGGCCGAAGCCATGGCGGCGACCCTGGACGAAGCAATACATCCCGATGTCACCACCCGAGCGCTCGAATTTGGCGTGGATGAGGCCGTGGAGGGGTATCTGCGGGTGATGTTGCCGGAAGGCAAGGGATATCAGGCGTGATATATGCGCAACCGAACCTTGGTCGCTGGAATTGCGTGCCAGGAGCTGCACCGTGATTGAGATCACAACCCTATTCGGGGCGCTGTTTGCAGTCCTCTGTGGTGTTCTGGCGATCGCGCACAGTATGCGGGTCAGGCGCGTGACCCTGCTGGATTGGGCCTTGCTTGCCATGGGCGGCATGTATGGTGTCGGTTGGGTATTGGTGCTTCATGCAACAAAGGCCGGTGAAAATCCATCTTGGGCGCGATGGATTTTGCCCTTTCAAGATCAATATATTGTACTCAACATCGGTGCCATGTTGCTGCTCTTTGGCGTGCTGACCGGTTGGTATCTGGCTGGCTCGATCTGGCGATTGCCCATAACGCTGTCAATTAAACCCGCCGCCACTAACGGCGCTCGATGGGCTCGCGCGTTCTGGTTTCTATTATTTCTGGCCGTCGTCGCGCAGGCAGCATATACGTACGCCTATGGCGGTTTTCTTGGGTATTTGGAATATTCGAACTCGATACGCTCGGGCTTGTTCGATGCCGTCCCCCCCAATCCTTTGAGCTTTCTCAAGCCCTTCGGGGCGCTGGCCATGGTTTCTGCATTCGGTTTTTTTGGGCTGTGCTTGTCAAGAGACAGGCGCCTTTCCGTCTATATGGGGTTGATGCTTTCCTTCTTTTTCAGTTTGTACGTTTTGTATGGCTGGCTCGGAAGATTGGGTTTTCTGGTGTTTATTGCCACATTCCCGCTTGCACTTGCCATGTATGGAAGTCGCTCGCCACTGCGCCTGATTACGAGCGGTGGAGTCAGTTTTGTTGGCCTTTTGGTTGGTGCCTACGCGCTCAGTGTCTGGCTCGACCTGAAATCGGCGGATAATCTCATGGCGTTTCTCGCCAGAGAACTTTCTTTTCCGTTTGGCAGCTTTTTTGCCCAACTCGATCACGAAGAGCACCTTTTTCTCGGCTTTGTGCATTTTCTGTGGTCACCCGTCTACCTGCTTCCATCATCCTTGTGGACGAACTGGCTTGAGCCGGTGAGTCAGATCAATACCGCCGTCATCATGGGGGCGCCAAAGGGGGAGGCGGGCGTAACCGCTGGTATACCCGTTGATCTGCTGACTCTGGGGTTGATGCAATTCCATTTGCCGGGGATCGTGCCGACTGGCGTGCTTTTTGGTTGCTTATTGCGTGTGGTTCAGGCGCTTCTGTGCCGGATACCTGATTGCGGTATAGGTGTGACATTCGAAGCGAATCTTGCTTTGTCGCTGGCTGTCTTGGCGGTTTTCTATGCGCAGCCCAATTTGGTGCTGAGCGGGCACATTCATTGGATCGCAGCGGCACTGATAATGATGGCGTTGCATCGTCTGCCAAGCTTGAGCATTCGCATCAATCGTAAGTGCGCCGCGAAGATCATTGCTTCGTGAACATCACCCACATCACCACCGGCCTCAACGACGGCGGCGCCGAAGCGGTGCTCTATCGCCTAGTGTGCCATGACGGACCGGCGCGTCATCACGTCATCTCGTTGATGGACGAGGGCAAGTATGGCCCCTTGTTGCGCGAGGCCGGTGCGCAGGTGACCTGCCTCAATATGCCGCGCGGCGGCTTGACGCTGCGCGGGCTGTGGCGGCTATGGCGTGTGCTGCGAGCGGGGCGGCCGGATGTGGTGCAAACCTGGATGTACCACGGCGATTTGGTGGGGGGGGGGATCGCCCGGCTGGCCGGCGTGCCGCGGATCTGCTGGGGCATACACCACACCACGCTCGAGCCGGGCAAGTCGTCACGCAGCACGATCTGGATTGCGCGCATCAATGCGCGGCTATCGCGCTGGGTGCCGCAGGCGATCGTGTGCTGCGCGGAGAGGGCGCGCGAGGTGCATGCCGCCCTGGGCTACGCCGCCGAGAAGATGGTGGTGATCCCGAATGGCTACGATCTGGAGCGATTCAAGCCCGATCGGGGTGCGCGGGAGCGGCTGCGCCGGGACTGGGGCGTGGCGGATGACCTGTTCCTGATCGGCATGGTCGGCCGTTTCGACCCGCAGAAAGACCACGCGAACCTGATTTCGGCCTTGGGCGAATTCAAACGCGCCGGCGGCCAGTTCCGCTGCGTGCTGGTGGGCAAAGACCTGACGCAGGACAACGCCGCGATCAACGCCTGGATTGCCGAGCAGGATCTGGCGCACCACGTGCTGCAGCTCGGGCAGCGCAACGATATTCCCGCCGTGATGAACGCGCTGGATGTGCATGTGCTTTCGTCTGCCTACGGCGAGGCCTTTCCCAATGTGTTGGCCGAGGCGATGGCCTGCGGCACGCCGTGCGTGAGCACCGATGTGGGGGATGCCGCGCTGATCGTCGGGGATACCGGCTGGGTGGTGCCACCGCGCAACCCCCAGGCGCTGGCCGATGGCCTAGGGGCGGCGTTTCAAGCCAAGGCACAGGCCACAGCCTGGGCCGCCCGCCAGCGCGCGGTGCGGCAGCGGGTGGTGGACCATTTCAGCATCCAGAAGATGACGTCGGCGTACCAAAGCGTCTGGCAACTGCCCTCTGGGGCAGCCCGCCACGATCGTGAAAAGGGAGCCCATTGAAAACCCTCGCCCTCATCGCCAATCAGGCGTATTCCCTGGCCAATTTCCGTGGCCCGTTGATCCGTGACATCGTGGCCCGTGGCCACCGGGTGGTGGCGCTGGCTCCGGATTTCGACGCGGCCAGCCGGGCCGCGGTGGAGGCACTGGGTGCCGAAACGCGCGACTATCCGTTGGCCCGCACCGGCATGAATCCCTGGCGAGACCTGCGCACCGTGCTGGCGCTGCGCCGGCTGCTCGGGCAGATCCGCCCTGACGTGAGCCTGGGCTATTTCATCAAGCCGGTGATCTACAGCACGCTGGCGGCGGCCTGGGTCGGGGTGCCGCGGCGGGTGGCCTTGATCGAGGGGCTGGGGTTCGCGTTTACCGACAGCGGCGCGCCCTTGAGCGTTAGGCGCCGGGCGCTGCAGGCGGTGGTGTCGGCGCTCTACCGGCAGGCGCTTGCGCGCGCCCACCGGGTGCTGATGCTCAACCCCGACGATGTGCGCGAATTCACCCAGCGCGCCCTGGTGGCGCCGGGGCAGGTGCTGTGCATCGGCGGCATTGGGGTGGATCTGGCTGAATGGCCCCACACCCCGCTGCCCGCGCTGCCCGAACATCCCGTCACTTTCGCCCTGGCCGCCCGCCTGCTGCGCGAGAAAGGCATTCTGGAATACGTGGCCGCCGCGCGGGCCATCAAGGCGCGCCATCCGCACACGCGCTTTTTGCTGCTGGGCGGGCTGGACGAGAACCCCGGCGCCATTGCCCGCGCCGAGGTCGAGCGCTGGGTGGCCGAGGGCGTGCTGGAGTGGCCTGGCCATGTGCCCATGCAGCCCTGGCTGGCGCAGGCGCATGTGTATGTGCTGCCTTCCTACCGGGAGGGCGTGCCGCGCAGCACGCAAGAGGCGATGGCGCTCGGCCGCGCCGTGATCACCACCGATGCCCCCGGCTGCCGCGAGACGGTGGTGGCCGGCCACAATGGCTTTTTGGTGCCAGTGCGTGACGTGCCGGCCCTGGTGGCGGCGATGACGCGCTTCATCGAGGAGCCGGGTTTGATCGAAACCATGGGGCTGGCCAGCCGCCGTCTGGCTGAAGAACGCTTCGACGTGCGCATCATCAACGCCCGCATCCTGGAGGCCCTGGGGCTGTGACGGCCGCGGTATGGCTCACCGGCGTGCGTGGCCTGGCATCCAATGGGCTTGAGGGGTGAAGCGTTTGCTTGCATCAATTCCGCCCCCATGACCAACGCGTGAAGGCATGCCGGAGTTTGCTTTTGATGGTGCACAAATCATGATGAAGATTCTGGTGACCGGCGGCACGGGCTTCGTCGGCGGGGGGCTGCTGCGACGCCTGGGCGGTGACGGTGGGCGCGCCGTCGTGGCCGCCGTGCGCGCCGGTGGGGCCATGCTCCCGCCCGGCATTGAAACGGTGTTGGTTGCGGATCTTGGGCCCGACACGGACTGGTCGCCGGCGCTCGCTGGGGTGGATGCGGTGGTGCACTGTGCGGCCCGTGCGCATGTCATGCATGAGCGCGCGTCCGATCCCTTGGCGGTGTTCCGGCGCGTGAATGTGCAAGGAACGCTGCGGCTGGCGCGGCAGGCCGCGGCGGCGGGTGTACGGCGCTTTGTGTTTTTGAGTTCGATCAAGGTCAATGGGGAGTCCACGCCCAGCGGCAAACCGTTTCGGGCCGATGACCTGCCTGCGCCGCAGGATGTCTACGGCATTTCCAAGCGCGAGGCCGAAGATGGGCTGATGGCCTTGGCCCGCGAGACGGGAATGGAGGTGGTGATCATCCGCCCGCCGCTGGTGTACGGCCCCGGCGTGAAGGGCAATTTCGCCGCGCTGATGCGCCTGGTGGCCACGGGCATGCCGCTGCCGCTGGGGGCGGTGCGGCATAACCGGCGGTCCCTGGTGGCGCTGGACAATCTGGTGGATCTGATCATCACCTGCCTCGATCATCCGGCGGCGGCCAATCAGGTGTTGCTGGCCGCCGATGGCGAGGATTTAGCCACTGCCGAGTTGTTGCAGCGGTTGGGGCGCGCGATGAATCGGCGCGTGCGCTTGCTGCCGGTGCCGGTGTGGATGCTGGAATCGGCCGCCGCCGTTTTGGGCAAGCGCGACATGGCGCAGCGCCTGTTGGGTTCTTTGCAGGTGGACATCGGCAAAACCCGGGAGTTGTTGGGGTGGACGCCCCCGGTCGGCGTGGACGAGGGCCTGAAGCGGGCCGTTGAGGGTTTGCGGCGTTGATACGCCTGTTTGACATAGCGTTTGCCGTGCTCGGCCTGACGCTGGGGATGCCGGTGCTGGCCGTGTTGTGGCTGGTGGGGCTGTGGGACACGGGTTCGCCGCTGTTTCGCCAGCAGCGCGTGGGTCGAAACCAGCGGCCGTTCGTGCTGGTGAAGTTCCGCACCATGCGGCCCGGCACGGCGTCGGTGGCCACGCATCTGGCCGATGCTGCCGCGATCACGCCCTTTGGGCGCTTTCTGCGCCGCAGCAAGCTGGATGAGTTGCCGCAGTTGTGGAACGTGCTCAAAGGCGACATGAGCCTGGTGGGCCCGCGCCCTTGCTTGCTCAATCAGCAGGAGTTGATCGAGGAGCGTGCCGCGCGCGGCGTGTTTGCGGCCCGCCCCGGGATTACCGGTCTGGCGCAGATCAGTGGCATCGACATGTCCATCCCCAGGCTGCTTGCCGAAACGGATGCACGCATGCTCCAGGGCTTAGGTGTGCCAACCTACTTCTCGTACATCATCAAGACGCTCACTGGCGCGGGCCGTGGTGATCGCATTCGGCAGGAATGACGTTGGAAAAGCTGCTATTCAGGCTGGGGCTGGCGGTGGGCATTTACGGCTTGTTCTGTGCATCCATCTTCAGCGCGATTGGCGTTTTTGGGGTGCCGGGCACGGTCGGCATCATCCAGCCCATTTTGTTGCCGCCGCCCGTTGCTCGCGAGCTCGGCGAGACCCGCCTGATGCTTCTGGCGCACCCTGGGCTGACGGCGGGGGCGATCGAACGGACGTGCGCGGCCCTGACACACGCGATGCGCCAGGCAGCCGCGTGACGGTGGGGCGATGAAACTGTCTCTTCGCTCGGTCCTCGTCTTTCTGTTCGACCTGCTGGCGGTGGTGATCGCGTGGGTCGGCGGCCTGTGGATTCGCTTCAACTTCGATCTGCCGGGCCGGTACTCCCAGAAGCTGTGGCTGGGCCTGGGCGCGCTGCTGGTGGTGCATGCCATCGCCTGCCGCTGGGCGGGCCTGTACCGCGGCATGTGGGTTTTTGCCAGCCTGCCGGATCTGAAGCGCGTGCTGCGCGCGGTGGGCGTTTCCGCCGCGGCGCTGGTGGTGCTGATGGCGGTCGATCGCCTGCCGGGGCCGGTGATTCCGCGCTCGATGATCGTGCTCTATCCGCTGCTGCTGATGATGGTGATGGGCGGCGGACGCACCGCCTGGCGGATGTGGAAGGAGCACCGCGTCTACGGCAGTCTGCGTGCGGAAGGCAAACCGGTGGTGGTGGTCGGCGCCGGCACCGGCGGCGCGATGCTGGTGCGCGAGCTCGAGCGCAGCCCCGATTGGCGGGTGGTCGCGCTGGTCGATGACGACCCGGCCAAGTGGGGCCTGGAGCTGTACGGCGTGCCGATCGCCGGCCCAATCGAGTCGCTGCCGCAGGTGCTGCAGGACGCCAAGGCGCAGCACGTGATCCTGGCCATGCCGTCGGCGGCGGCGGCCACGTTAAAGCGCGCGGCCGACATTGCGGTGGCGGCGGGTGCGCGCGTGTTCACCGTGCCCGGCATCGAGGATTTGATGAGCGGCAAGGTGGCCATCAGCGCCATGCGGCCGGTGGAGATCGAGGATCTGCTCGGCCGCGAGCCGGTGCAGATCGACTCCGAACATTTGCATGAAATGATCGGCGGCAAGACCGTGTTGATCACCGGCGCCGGCGGCTCGATCGGCAGCGAGCTGTGTCGGCAGCTGGCCCGCTTCGCGCCGGCGCGGCTGGTGCTGGTGGAGGCGAGCGAGCTGGCGCTGTACAACATCGAGCAGTGGTTCTGCGTGCACTGTCCCGAGACGCCGATCGTGCCGCTGGCCGGCGACGTGAAGGACGCGGCGCGGCTGGAGGAGATTTTCACCACCTGGAAGCCGCAGCTCGTGTTCCACGCCGCCGCCTACAAGCACGTGCCGCTGATGGAGGTGGGCAACGCCTGGCAGGCGGTGCGCAACAACGTGCTCGGCACGCTGCTGGTGGCGGCGCACGCGCAGCGCTACGGCGCAGAACGCTTCGTGCTGATCTCCACCGACAAGGCGGTGAACCCCACCAACGTGATGGGCGCCACCAAGCGCCTGGCCGAGATGGCCTGCGAGGCGCTGCACTGCTCGCGCAAGGGCGGCACGCGGATCGAGATGGTGCGCTTCGGCAATGTGCTCGGCAGCACCGGCAGCGTGATCCCGAAGTTCGCCGAGCAGATCGCCCGCGGCGGGCCGGTGACGGTGACCCACCCCGAAATCAACCGTTACTTCATGTCCATCCCCGAGGCGGCGCAGCTGGTGCTGCAGGCGGCGGCCATGGGCCAGGGCGGCGAAATCTTCGTGCTCGACATGGGCGAGCCGGTGAAGATCGTCGACCTGGCGCGCAACATGATCCGGCTGTCGGGCTACTCCGAGGACGAGATCCGCATCGAGTTCTCCGGCCTGCGGCCGGGCGAGAAGCTCTACGAGGAGTTGCTGACGGACGCCGAGCAGACGCGCGAGACGCCGCACCCGAAGCTGCGCATCGCGCGCTCGCGGTCGGTGGCGGAGGGTTTCCTGCGCGAGCTGGAGCAGTGGCTGGCGCAGCCGGGGCCGGTGGCGGACGAAGAGGTGCGGATGGCGCTGCAGCGCTGGGTGCCGGAGTACGAGCCGGCGCGGCATTGAGGTGACGCCCGGTGCCCCCCCGGTGCCCTTTGGCCAACGCGGGAAGGGGTGGACCGGTTCGCTCGCCGACGGTTACCGGCGCCCATCGGCAACATGCCGCCGGCACAAGTCGAAGCGGCTGACCATCGAAAAATTGTAGGAGCCCGGCTGCGCCGGGCGATCTCCGGCCCGCGCGCCGCGCGCGGGTAGAAGCGCAGCGAAGCTGCGCTCCACAAGATGTTTCGGTAGCGGGCGCTCGGAACCAGGATGGATTTATTCGGCGCTTCCCGCAGCGCATGGATGCGCTGCCAAGATCAGCGGCTGTAAGCGGCGCTTCCTTAGGCGGTGCAGGTTTGAGGCCCGACGCCGGGGGCGCGCTTCACACCTTCAGCGTGAAGGGATTGAAGTCAGTCTTGTCGTCGAAATAATCCTCGTGCTCGGCGCGTTTGAGCGCGTTCACCACGCGGTAAGTCACCGGCGTGGCGAAGATTTCCCAGCTGACCTTGATGCAGTAATTGGCGGCCATCACGCTGAGCAGGATGTGCGTTTCCCAT
>WOZN01000166.1 GCA_011620245.1 Acidovorax sp. | reverse complement strand
CCGCTCACGCCTGCCAGCACCTTGAGCGATTTGTCGGTGCTGGCCGTGTAGCTGCGGCTGGTGATGGTGTTCACATAGACCCAGTCGGCGCGGCATTCGGTGGCGGTGGCCGTCAGCAGCGTGTAGCCGCGGCGCGAGGTGTCGCAGTATTTGAGCGGGGTGACGAGCTGCTGGAATGCGCCCGCCAGCGTGGCCGGGTTCTCGTTGGGCAGATATTCCTCAAAGCCCGGAGACGACACCGAGGAGGCGGCAAACTCCACGCCCACCGGGTTGCCGTTCATGTCCGCCAGTTCATTGGCCCAGGCGTTGTGCGTGTCGCCCGACAGCACCACCAGGTTCTTGCCCAGGCTGCGGGCCGTGCCCAGCACGGTTTCGCGTGCGGCCTGGTAGCCGTCCCAGGCGTCGAGGTTGTAGGGAATGGAGGGCTGGGCCAGGATGGCTTGCTCGGCGGCGGTCAGCGTGGCGGGTGCCGTCTGGGCCTTGGCCGCGATGGCTGCGTACTGCGACACCGTCACGCCAGCGCCGGGCTGGAGGGTTTCCATGAGGATGGGCGCCGGAATGTTCATGCGTCCCATCAGTACCTGCTGGCCCAGCACCTGCCAGGTGGCGCTGGATGCCGTCATCTGCTGCTGCAGCCACTGGGTCTGCGTGCTGCCCATGAGCTGGCGGCCGGGGGCGCCCACGGCGGCGGTGAAGCCGGCAGCGTCAAAACCGCTGTCGGTGAAGAAGCGGGTGTAGTCGAGCTGTTGATCGCGCCCGATCATGCGCGTGTCCAGCATGTGCAGGGCCACCAGGTTGCCGAAGTTGAAGCTGCGGTAGATCAGCTCGGGCTGCGCGTTGCGCGTGGGCATCCACTCGTGATAAGCCTGCATGGCCGCCGCCTTGCGCGCCGCAAAACTGCCTTCGGTGGCTGGCTGGTGGTTTTCGGCCCCGTTGGCCCAGGTGTCGTTGGCGACTTCATGGTCGTCCCACACGGCGATCATGGGGGCTGCGGCGTGCAGGGCCTGCAGGTCGGGGTCGGATTTGTATTGCGCGTGGCGCAGCCGGTAGTCGGCCAGCGAAAGGAGCTCTGTGGCCGGCTGCGACAGGCGGCCCAGCTGCTCGGCGTTGGCCGAGGCGTAGCCGCCGCGGCCATATTCATAAAGATAGTCGCCCAGGTGCACGGTGGCGTCGAGGTCGCTGTGGCGCGCGGCTTCGGCGTACACGTTGAAATAGCCCGCCGGGTAATTGGCGCACGAGAACACGGCGAGCCTGACCTGCGCGGTGCTGCCAGTGGCGAGTGTGCGGGTGCGTGCCGCGGCGGACTTGGCGCCATAGGCGGTAAAGCGGTAATGGTAGGCCGTGGCGGGCTCGAGGCCGGTGGCATCGACCTTGACGGTGAAGTCTTTGGCGGCGGTGGCTTGGGCCTCGCCTATGGCGACCACGGTGGTGAAGGCGGCGTCGCTGGCCAGCTCCCACTGCACGGGGATGTCGGCCGTGTGGCCTGCGGGCGGCGTGACGCGGGTCCACAGCATGATGCGATCGCTCAGCGGGTCGCCACTGGCCACGCCATGGGCGAAATGCACTTCGGGATCGTCGTCGCTGCCACCGCAGGCGGCCAGCGGCAGGGTGGCGAGCGCTGTGGCGCCCAGGGCCAGCTGGCGCACGAAGATGCGGCGGCCTTCATCGGCAAGGGCTGCGTCGCGGATGGGGTGGGGAGTGGGGCGAACAGGATTTTTCATGGTGGTGACATGCTGTACAAAACTGCCAAGGCTGACAGGCGGATGTGACGGGCCCGTGAACGCATGCACAACGAAAAAAACCCCGTGGCAATGCGGTGCGTTGCCACGGGGTTTACCGAAAAAAATACAGGTATTTTTGGCTTCCAGCGCTTATGCACAAAGCGCTGATAGCTATTATTTTATGAGCGTTTTGAAGACGTCACGCGCAATGGCCACCGTGTCGGCAATGTCCTGCGCTGTGTGGGCAGCGCTCACAAAGCCGGCTTCGTAGAGCGCCGGCGCGATGTAAACGCCCCGGTCCAGCAGGCCATGAAAGAGCTGGTTGAAGCGCGCGCCATCGGTTGTCAGAACCTGTGCGTAATTTTGCGGCAGCCGGGGCAACAGAAAGAAGCCGAACATGCCGCCCTCGCAGTCGGCGCTGAAAGGCAGGCCTTCGGCGGCGGCTGCAGCGGCCAGGCCATCGACCAGCGAGCGGGTGCGGGCGCCGAGGGCGTCAAAGAAGCCGGGCTTGCGGATTTCGCGCAGCGTGGCCAGGCCGCAGGCCGTGGCCACCGGGTTGCCCGACAGGGTGCCGGCCTGGTACACCGCGCCCAGCGGTGCCAGATGTTCCATGATGGCGCGCGAAGCGCCAAAGGCCGCCAGCGGCATGCCACCGCCAATCACCTTGCCCAGCACCGTGATGTCGGGCTTGAAGCCCGGGATGCTTTGTGCGTACAGGCTTTGCGCACTGCCCAAGGCCACGCGAAAACCGGTCATCACTTCGTCCAGGACGAGCAGCGCGCCATATTCGGAGCACAACTCACGGCAGCGCCGCATGAAGGGCACGCTGGCGCGCACGAAGTTCATGTTGCCCGCGATGGGCTCGATCATCAGGCAGGCGAGTTCCTTGCCGTGCAGGGCAAACGCTTCCTCCAGCTGAGCGACGTTGTTGTATTCCAGCACCAGCGTGTGTTGCACCACTTCGGGTGGCACGCCGGCGCTGGTGGCGTTGCCAAAGGTGGCCAGGCCCGAGCCGGCCTTGACCAGCAGCGCATCGGCGTGGCCGTGGTAGCAGCCCTCGAACTTGATGAGCTTGCTGCGGCCCGTGGCGCCGCGCGCCAGGCGAATCGCACTCATGCCGGCCTCGGTGCCCGAGCTGACCAGGCGGATCATCTCCATGGAGGGCACCAGGCCCAGGATTTCTTCGGCCAGCTCGATCTCGCGCTCGGTGGGGGCGCCAAAGCTGAAGCCTTCCAGCGCGGCCTTCTGCACGGCTTCGAGCACGGCCGGGTGCCCGTGGCCCAGAATCATCGGGCCCCAGGAGCCGATGTAGTCGATGAAGCGCTGGTCGTTGGCGTCCCAGAAATACGCGCCCTGCGCGCGCTTGACAAAGCGCGGCGTGCCGCCCACGGCCTTGAAGGCCCGCACAGGCGAATTCACGCCGCCGGGGATCAGCGCCTTGGCGCGTTCGAACAGGGGGATGTTGAGGTCAGTGTTTGGTGTCATGGGGTGGCATCACAAAGCCTTCGATGGCCTGTGTTTCGTCAAGGGGCTCGTCTTCATCGCCATCATCCTCATCGGCCTGGGCCCAGAACATGCGGTCGGGAATGATGTGGCCCATTCCGGGGCGAAATCCGGCGTCCAGGCACCGGTCCAGGTAGTTCAATGCCTCGCTGGTGGCTTCGCCCAGGTCGCTGCCGCTGGCCACCAGGGCCGTGAGGGCGGCCGAGAGGGTGTCGCCTGCGCCGGAAAACGTGGCGTCGAACAATTCGAACTTGCCACTGCCCAGCACGGTCTGGGGTGAGGCCAGCACGTTCTCTACAAACTGCTCGGGCAAAGGGATGCCGGTGACCAGGGTGTAATGCACGCCCATTTCTGCGGCGGCCCGGGCAATGTCGCGGGCGGTGGGGCCGCGGTCGCCCCGCCATTCGGGAAGCAGCCAGCGCCACAGGGTACTGTAGTTCCCAATCAACACGGAGGTTTGTGGCAACAACAACTCGCGGAAGGCATCCAGGTACTGGTCGATCAGGTCGTCCTGCCACCACGAAAGGTTGGGCATGTAGGCGATGACGGGCACCTCGTCATAGTCGGTGGTGATCTCGGCGATGGCGCTGATGTTCTCGGGGCTTCCCACAAATCCGACCTTGATGGCCTGCACGGGCAGATCTTCCAGCACAACGCGCGCCTGCTCGGATACGGCCTCGTCGTCAAAGCTGAAATGGTCGAATATCTCGGCAGTGTCGCGGGCATAAGCGCCTGTAACAACGGCAATGGGGTGTCCGCCCACGGACGCAATGGTGCTGATATCGGCGGTAAGGCCGCCGGCGCCACTGGGGTCGCTGGCGTTGAACACCAGCACACAGGCGGGGATTGCTTCGTGCGGCGCCTCGTCGGCAAAGTCCGCTATATCAGATGAAAGGAGTATTTGTGATGTCATGGGCTCGATTCGACGGTAAGGGTGGCACAGAAGCAGCAGCCCGGTGTGATGACTAGATACAATCGTTGCATTCTATGTGAAGGCCCATTAAGCTGTGACCGACTCTAAAACCTGGATGTGTCTGATTTGCGGTTGGATATATGACGAGGCGCAAGGTTCGCCTGAGCACGGCATCGCACCCAACACTCCCTGGGAGCAGGTTCCCATGAATTGGACTTGCCCTGAATGTGGTGCGCGCAAAGAAGATTTCGAGATGGTTCAGATTTGAGGCGCATTGGCACCATGTGCTGCTGCTGCGTTGTTCGTTTTCTCCATCGGGAGCAGTGACAATTGACTACAACAGGCGCAACTTTCAAAGTGCTCGTGGTGGATGACAGCAATACCATTCGCCGAAGCGCCGAGATTTTTCTCAAGCAGGGAGGGCACGAAGTCCTGCTGGCAGATGACGGTTTCGATGCCTTGGCCAAGGTGAATGACTACCAGCCACAGCTCATTTTTTGTGACATTCTGATGCCCAAGCTTGATGGGTATCAGACCTGCGCCATCATCAAGCGCAACGCCCGTTTTGCAGATACTCCAGTGGTCATGCTGTCGTCCAAGGATGGCGTGTTTGACAAGGCGCGTGGCCGCATGGTCGGCTGCCAGGAATATCTCACCAAACCTTTTACCAAAGACCAGTTGTTGCAGGCGGTGCAGCAATTTGGCAATTCCCAACAAGGAGTCATGTAATGTCTATCCAGAAAGTGCTGGTCGTTGACGACTCGAAGACCGAGTTGATGTTCCTGACCGACTTGCTGCAGAAAAAGGGCATGCAAGTGCGTACCGCTGAAAATGCCGAAGAGGCTTTTCGCCGGTTGGCCGAAGAAAAGCCCGATTTGATATTGATGGATGTGGTCATGCCAGGGCAGAACGGTTTCCAGTTGACCCGTGCCATTACACGCGATCCCCTTTATGCCGATGTGCCCATCATCATGTGCACCAGCAAGAACCAGGAAACAGATCGTGTCTGGGGCATGCGGCAAGGCGCACGCGGCTACATCACCAAGCCGGTGGATCCAGCCGAACTGCAGGCCAAGATCGATGCGCTGAGCTAAGGCGGTTGCGCGTTCATGGCCAATCGCGAAGCGCTGCGAGAACTCCAGACCCGTCTTGCCAGCCGTCTTCAGGCTGCAAGGGGTGAGGGTGTCTCTGTTTCCTCCTGGCTGGCGGTCGAGGCGGCCGGGCAGTCTTATCTCTTGCCGCTGGGTCAATCTGGTGAAATTTTTCCCTGGGTGGCGGTTCAACGGGTTCCTTACACCCAGAAATGGTTTCTTGGTGTGGCCAATCTGCGTGGCAGCCTTGTGGGGGTGGTGGATCTGGCAGGTCTGCTGGGATCAACCGTTACGCGCAATGAGCAGACCCTGTCTGATGCCAGCCTGCTTGCTTTTAATGCAGCCTTGGAAGTCAATGCCGCCCTCTTGGTGGACCGGCTGGCGGGGCTGCGGGGCACGGATGCCTTTGTCTCGTCAGAGCCTCCGGCCGACGATGCTCCTGCCTACTTTGGCACCACCTACGTGGATTCGAGTGGGGCTCGCTGGCAGGAGATCAATCTCCAGCTCTTGTCCCAAAACCCTGCTTTCCTGAGCGTTAGTGCTTGAGTTTTTCTGTAAGGCCGCACCATGTCCGTCGTGAATCAATTTGGAAAACTGTTCAATCGCAAGCCCGAGGGATCGGACAAGGGGCCAAGTGCCGACATGGTCGACAACAGTCAGGATATCCTGACGTCGGGGGACATCGAGGCCAGCGCACTGCGTGAGTCCTATCAGGCTGATGCCATGAACAGTGTGCAGGGCGATCCAGATGGCGAATCGCCCGAGCCATCAGCGGCGGACACTGACGAAGATCTCATTTCCTTGCCGCTGCTGGGCCGGTCCACGGCGGCTGGCCACCAGCGGCGTTTGCTGGCATTGCTGGCCATTGGCGTGGTGGCTCTGGCATTGATTGCCGGCTGGGTGCTTCAGCAGGCGGACCGTACTGCCCAGCAGCTGGCCGCTACCGGCCAGTCGCTGATGCAGTCGCAGCGGCTTGCCAAATCGGTTTCGCAGGCTTTGGTGGGGAATCCGCAGGCCTTCCCGGACATGGTGGAAAGCTCCGGTGTGCTGGCCCGCAACGTGCGCGCCCTCAACACCGGCGACAGTGAGCTGGGCGTGCAGGCGCTGGGCGAGCAATTCAAGCCCGACCTGAAGAGCGTGACTTCGCTCATGGAGCGCGCGGAACGCAACGCCAAAGTGGTCATGGGACAGCAAAAAATCCTGACGCAGGTGGGTGATGCACTGCGCACCATCAACCGCCAATCCGCTGATCTGCTGGAAATCGCAGAAACCGTGTCTTCCCTCAAACTGCAGCAAGGCGCGCCAGCGGCCGAGATTTCGGCTGCCGGCCAGCTGGTGATGTTGACCCAGCGCATTGGTAAATCGGCCAATGAGTTCCAGACCATGGAAGGTGTGAGTCCCGAGGCGGTGTTCCTGCTGGGCAAAGACTTGAATTCCTTCCAGGAAATTGCCCAGGGGCTGCTCGATGGAAGCCGGGATCTGCGCCTGGCCGCAACCAAGGATGCGCAGACGCGCGAACAGCTCGAAGCCCTGCTCAAACTGTATGAACAGACGCGCGCGCAGGCCAGCGCCATCTTGGGCAACCTGCAGGGACTGGTTTCCGCCCGTGAGGCCCAGTCATCCATCATTGCCGACAGCGAGCCGCTGCGCCGCCAGCTGGAAGGCTTGCAGGAAAAGCTCTCTTCGCAGACGGGCCTGGGTGCCGGGCAGTTTGCCGCCCTGGCGTTGGCCAGCTTGTTCGTGCTGCTGTGCGGTATCGGTATCTCCCGCGTGCAACTGCTGGACAGCCGGGGCCGTCAGATGGCCGCCGAAATGCAGCAAAAGGACGCCAGGCGCCAGGAGCAGGAAGCCAAACGCGTCAATGACGCCAACCAGGCTGCCATTTTGCGGCTGATGAACGAACTGCAATCGGTTGCCGAGGGCGACCTGACGCAGGAAGCCACGGTGACGGAAGACATCACCGGCGCTATCGCCGACTCGGTGAACTACACCGTGGAAGAGTTGCGCCAGCTGGTGGGCAGCGTTCAGAACACGGCAACCCGCGTGGCGCAGACGACGGCCCAGGTGGACAGCACGTCCACGGAACTGCTGGCTGCATCCACCGAGCAATTGCGCGAAATTCGTGAAGCCGGCCGGTCCGTTCTGGACATGGCGGCACGAATCAACGAAGTGTCCACGCAGGCGCAAGAGTCCGCCACGGTGGCGCGTCAGTCGCTGCAGGCGGCTGACTCGGGCTTGCAGGCTGTGCAAAATTCCATCGGCGGCATGAACTCGATTCGTGACCAGATCCAGGACACCTCCAAGCGGATCAAGCGCCTGGGTGAATCGTCGCAGGAGATCGGTGAAATTACCGAGCTGATTTCCGACATTACCGAGCAGACGAACGTGCTGGCCCTGAATGCTGCCATTCAGGCCGCATCTGCGGGAGACGCAGGCCGGGGCTTCTCGGTCGTGGCCGAAGAAGTGCAGCGACTGGCCGAGCGGTCCGCCGATGCAACGCGGCAGATTTCGGCCCTGGTGAAGGCCATTCAAACCGACACCCAGGATGCTGTGGCCGCCATGGAGCGTTCCACGCAGGGCGTGGTGGAAGGGGCCCGCCTGTCCGACAGTGCCGGTACCGCACTGACCGAAATTGACCGTGTATCGCGCCGCCTGGCGGAGCTGATCGAGCAGATTTCGTCCTCGACATCCCGGGAAGCTGTTCTGGCCAACGAGGTGGCCGACAACATCCAGCACATTTTTGCGGTGACCGAGCAGACAGGCGAAGGCACGCGAACAACGGCACAGCAGGTGCGAGAGCTTTCGCACATGGCTGAAGAACTGCGCCAGTCGGTGGCACGTTTCAAGATCGCCTAACGCAGCCACCCAGCAGTCATCAACCAGCGGCTCGTTGCAGCCGGGGACGAATTCATGTCATCTATTGATGTCAACAATGCACCGGCCGCGGATGGAGTCCAGGGCGATCAGGACTTGGGTCCTTTGGCATGGGTGCTTGACGAACTGCGCAAATCGCTCGATGGTGCTGTCAAGGCGATGCGCCGTTTTGTGCGAGACGCCGAACTGGCGCGAGAGTCCGATCTGGCTGCGCTGGATGCGGGAGCATTGCGAATTGCCCGGCAGCAGCTGCACCAGGCAAGCGGAGCCCTTGAAATGGTGGGCATGGGCTCACCGGCGCTGGTTCTGCGCGCCATGGAATCTGCCGTTCAGAAGTTTGTGCAGCGCCCTGAGCAATGCACGGACGAGGCCGCAGCAGTCATTGAGCGTGCCAGTTTTGCGCTCATCGAATATCTCGAAAACGTGCTGGGCGGCAAGGCCGTCTCTGCGGTAGCCCTGTTTCCCCAGTACCGTGACGCCCAGGCCCTGGCGGGCGCCGACCGCGTACATCCGGCAGATCTCTGGCCCGTGGAGCGCCGTTTTCGTGAGCCGGAAGACGCCTTGCTGGTTGCCCCCTTGCCCTACGGACCCGAGGCACGGGCACGCCTGGATTCCGCCGTTCTGAAAATTGTCAAATCAGGCGATCTGTCGGCTGCAATGGGCATGCGTGAAACCTGTCTGGGCTTTGTCGCGGCCCAGTCAGACCGGCAGTCGCGGGCCTTCTGGAAGATCTGCGCCGGCTTTTTCGAAGCCTTCGGCAAGGGGCTGCTGGCGCCTGACGTGTATGTGAAGCGGGTCGCGTCGCGCGTGTTGATGCAATACGCCACGCTGGCCAAAGGGGACAACGCCATTGCCGACCGGCTGGTGCAGGATCTGCTTTTTTTCTGCGCTCAGGCCAGGCCCGCAGACGATGAGGCGGATGAGGTGCCGGCCCTTGAGGCGGTCAGAAAATCCTTTGGTCTGGAGCGGTTCAAGCCGGTAGATTATGAAACCGCGCGTTTTGGGCGGTTTGACCCGGCCTTGCTGGCGCAGGCACGCAAGCGCATTGCATCTGCCACGGAAACATGGTCGGCCCTTGCGGGCGGCGATCGCAACAAGCTCAAACCTGCGGCCGATCAGTTCAGCCTGGTTTGTGATTCTTTGCGCAAGCTGCACCCGGGAAGCGGGAGCCTCGCCGCCGGCCTGACGCGTGCCATGGAGGCCACGACCCGGTCCGGCGAGCCCCCGTCTGCAGCGCTGGCGATGGAGGTGGCGACCTCGGTGCTTTATCTGCAGGCGGCTTTTGAGGAGCTGGATGCGGTCGACGGCCAGATGGCGCTGCGCGCAGCACGTCTGGCGCAGCGGCTGGACGCCGTGATCGCGGGCGCAGAACCAGAGCCACTGGAGCAGTGGATGGAGGAGCTGTACCGGCGCGTCAGCGACAACCAGACGATGGGCAGTGTGGTGGCCGAGTTGCGCGCCACGCTGGGTGAAGCCGAGAAAGCGCTGGACCAGTTCTTCCGCAATCCCCAGGACACGACCCTGCTGGCGGCTGTGCCGGGGCAATTGGCTCAGATGCGTGGCGTATTGTCCGTGCTGGGCCTGGACCAGGCATCGCTGGCGGCGGTGCGCATGCGCGACACCGTTGAGCGGTTGCTCATCCATGAGATTGCCGAAGAAGAGCGGCAGACCGTCTTCGAGAAACTGGCGAACAGCCTGGGGTCGCTCGGCTTCCTGATAGACATGCTGAGCTACCAGCGCACGATGGCGCGCAAGCTCTTTGTTTACGATGAAGAACTGGGTGAACTGCGCATGCTGGTGGGTAAAACCCGTGCGCGTGCCACAGACAACCTGGAAGAAGCGCCGGACAAAATGGAGGCGCGTGTTGCGCCACCCCTGCCCGATGTGATGCCACGTTTCCCTGTGGCGAAACCAGCGCCAGTTCTGGCACCGGCTCCCGGGCTCGAGACAACACAAGCGCCTGTTGACTCTGGTGCGAGCAGTTTCGACGCTGCATCGGAATTGCTGCCACCCGATTTCTCGTTGGACCTGCAGATGCCGCAGGAGGCTCCAGCAGCAGCCTCCGATCTGGCCACTGCCGCAGTCTCCACCCCATCTCCCGCGCCGCAGCCCGAGATGGAAGACGAGTTGCTGGATGTGTTCCTGCAAGAGGCCCGCGAAGTGGTTGGCACCGGTCTGGCCGCCATTACCGTGCTGGCCGATGAACCGGCCAACCTGAGCGAGCAGACGACTTTGCGCCGTGCGTTTCATACGCTCAAGGGCAGTTCGCGCATGGTGGGGCTCCATGATTTTGGCGAGGCCGCCTGGTCGATGGAACAGATGCTGAATGCCTGGCTGGCCGAACAAAAGCCAATGCAGCCCCATTTGCTGCAGTTGTCGTCAGATTGTTTGCAGGCATTTGGCCGCTGGGCCGATGACATTGCGGCAGGGGCCGCTTCGGCCTGGGCGCCGGAGCCCTTTTGCAAATCCGCCGACGCCATGCGTCTTGATGGCATTTTGCTGCCGCTGGTGGTGCCGGGGGCTGCAGTGGCGTCCGTCGAAATGGGGCAAGCAGTGCCACAGGCCCCGTCCGAGGCGGCGCCAACAACCGCTGATGTGCCAGGGGCCGGCTGGCAGTCCGCCGAACCGTCACCTGCCCAGATGCCTGTTGCGCAAGCAGAGGCTGCCGGCGCCATCGATATGCCCGAGACATTGATCGCGGACTTCGCCAAAACCGAGGTGATGGCGGAATTCGCTGCCGCCGCCCCGGACGCGGCCCAGGACGCTGATATGTCTGCATCGATAGTCACCGAGGACATCGATTTCTCCGTGTTCACCGAGGCTCTGAACGAAGCGCAGACCACGCCGGTCGTGGCGAGCGAGCCCTTGTCTGTGGACCTGGAGTTGCCCGATCTGGAGCCCATGTTTTTCGTGGCCATGGATGCGGCCACCAACGGCTCCGCGCCTGACGAGGACGCACAGGGCGATTTGGATGGCCTTCCATTGGTGCCCGATGGCGAGATGGAGTTCGTGTCCGGGCCTGCACCGGCATCGGACCTGGACGATGCGGTTGTGGAGCCCCATTCCCCAATGGCCATGGAGCCCGTTGCTGTTGCAGCCAGCGTTCCAGAGGAAGATGCATCTGCTGATGAAGCGGTCAAGGTGATTGAAAGCTTGCGGATCGGCATGCCGCTCTACAACGTGTACCTCAACGAGGCAGACGAATGGTCGCGGCGGCTGGTCACCTGTTTGGAGGAATGGGCGCTGGAGCTGCATGAGCCGTTGCCCGACATGGCAGTGGCGCTGGCGCATTCGCTGGCAGGCAGTTCGGCAACCGTGGGCTTTTCCGCATTGTCGGAACTGGCCAGGGTGCTCGAGCATGCGTTGCAGCATGTTCAGCTGCAGTCCGGTGGCACGGCAGAGCAGGCCGAAGTGTTCGTGGCGGCTTCGGATGACATTCGTCGTCTTCTGCACCAGTTTGCAGCGGGGTTCCTCAAAGAACCGAACGCGCAAGTGCTGGAGCAGTTGCGCCAGATCCTCGAGGCAGAGGAGGTCAATACCTTGTCGCCTCCGGAGGAAAATTTGGACGACCTTGCAGCACCGGAAGCTGCAGCCCCCGAAGCTGCAGCACCAGTTGCTGGCGCTGGTGCCGAGCCCGCGCCATCAGAGGCTCCGATGGCGAAAGCGGCCGAAGTGGTCGAAGCGGCCGAAGCGGCCGAAGTGGCCGAAGTGGCCGAACAAGGGTATGTGGCCCCGGCGCTGCCCGTTGCCGGAAACGACCACGACCAGCACATAGACGATGCGATCGCACATGCCGTCTCTGCTGTCCCGGATGTGGATGACGACATTGACGCCATCGACGTCATCGACCCCGACCTGTTCCCGATCTTTGAAGAAGAAGCCGCTGAACTGTTGCCCCAACTGGGTGGCGCCTTGCGGCAATGGGCTGCCCGCCCTGACAACCTGGGCGCGCGCAATGAAGTGCTGCGTGCCTTGCACACCCTCAAGGGCAGTTCCCGCCTTGCTGGTGCCATGCGGCTGGGAGAGATGTCCCACCGGCTCGAGTCGGCCATCGAGCAGCTCGACGTGGAAACCCTCACGGCAGGGCAGATCGAGCCGCTGCTTGCGAGTTTCGATGCTCTGCAGGCGAATTTCGAATTCCTCCGTGTCGTGGGTGGACCATCTGCTGCGGATACCGTGGTGGCTTTGCCTGCGGTTCAGAGTGATCTGACCAACTCCGTCAATGACGTCGGTGCCGTGAAGGCGCCCGTGTCTGCGATCGCTCCCGCAGTGCGGCTTCCCGGGCCTTCGCAGATGGCGCCGGTGCGCGTGGCTGCGAACCAGTCGGTGCGCGTGCGTGCGCAGTTGCTGGACCGTCTGGTGAACCAGGCAGGCGAGGTCATGATCAGCCGTTCGCGTCTGGACGCACGCATGGGCCAGTTCCGCAGCTCGCTGACCGATCTGTCGGGCAACCTGGATCGCCTGCGCCAGCAACTGCGTGACATCGAAGTACAGTCCGAGTCGCAAATGCAGTCGCGCCTGGCTCTCTCGAAGGATTCCGCCGCCGGGTTCGACCCGCTGGAGTTCGACCGCTTCACACGGGTCCAGGAGCTCACGCGCATGATGGCCGAGTCGGTGAACGACGTGGCCACCGTGCAGCGCAACCTGCAACGCGCCATGGAAGGCGCCGAAGACGATCTGATCGCCCAGGGCCGCCAGGCGCGTGAGTTGCAGCGCGATTTGCTGCGCACCCGCATGGTGGAGTTTGATGGCATTGCCGAGCGTTTGTATGCGCTGGTACGCCAGGCGTCCAAGGAAACCGGCAAGCAGATCAAACTGAACATCACTGGCGGCTCCATTGAAATGGACCGCGGCGTTCTCGATCGCATGACGCCCGCCTTCGAACATCTGCTGCGCAATTGCGTGGCGCATGGCATTGAGGCGCCTGAGGTGCGTGTCGCTGCAGGCAAGCCTGCCTCGGGCACCATCACCGTGAATCTGCGCCATGAAGGCAATGACGTGTCGGTTGAGTTCCGGGACGACGGTGCCGGTCTTGATCTACAGCGCATCCGGGAAAAGGCCCTGGCCCAGGGGATCGTGCAGGCCGGCGCGGAAATCAGCGATGCCGAAGCTGCCAACCTGATCTTCATGCCGGGCTTCTCCACCGTATTCGAGGTGACAGGCCTTGCAGGTCGCGGCATCGGCATGGACGTGGTGCGTTCAGAGGTCAACGCACTGGGCGGCCGTATCGAAACCTCGACCGAGGCGGGCCAGGGTACAGCCTTTCGCATGGTGCTGCCTTTGACGACTGCGGTGACGCAGGTGGTGATGTTGCGTGCGGGTGATCTGGCGATTGGCGTGCCTGCCAACGTTGTCGAAATCGTGCGCCGCACCTCCGCTGCGGATCTGGAAGAGGCGTATCGCACGGGCTTTTTTGACGACGGCTTTGAGCAACTGCCCTTCTTCTGGGCGGGTGCATTGCTGCAAGCGTCGGCACGCAGCAGTGAAACCGCTGGCAAGACGCGGCCTGTGGTGATTTTCCGCAGTGCGTCGCAGCGCATTGCCATGCATGTGGACGAAGTGCTGGGCAACCAGGAAGTCGTGGTGAAAAACCTGGGGCCCCAGCTGTCACGCCTGCCGGGCCTGGCCGGCATGTCCGTGCTGGCCTCGGGGGCCGTGGTGCTGATTTACAACCCGGTGGCGCTGGCCACGGTCTATGGCGACCAGGTCCGTGCCGCCAGCGCCGGCCTGCCCGCCGGGCTGGAAACCGAGGGCGCTGGCACCGGCAAGCCTGCGGCTTCGGTGCTTGCCGGCCCCAGCCAGGTGCCGCTGGTGCTGGTGGTGGACGATTCCATTACCGTGCGCCGCGTCACGCAGCGATTGCTGCAGCGCGAAGGCTACCGGGTGGCGCTCGCTGCCGATGGCCTGCAGGCGCTCGAGCGCCTGCAGGAAGAGCGGCCGACGGTGGTGTTGTCCGATATTGAAATGCCGCGCATGGACGGATTCGACCTGGCGCGCAATATCCGTGCGGATGGCGCCCTGCGGGATCTGCCGATCATCATGATCACCTCCCGCATCGCCGGGAAGCACCGCGAGCATGCAATGGAGCTGGGCGTCAATCATTACCTCGGCAAACC
>WOZN01000198.1 GCA_011620245.1 Acidovorax sp. | reverse complement strand
CTTCCGCGCCCTGGGCGCCGGGCAGCGCTACGGCTTGTCGGCGCGCGGCGTGGCGCTGGACACCGGCGAGATGTCGGGCGAAGAGTTTCCCGAGTTCGTCGAATTCTGGATTGCCCGCCCCAGCGCGGACGATCGGCATCTGGTCATCTACGCGCTGATGGTCTCGCGCGGCATATCGGGCTCGGTGAGCGACGCCAGCAGCATTCAGCAGCAGGCGGCCAGCGCCATGCGTGTCATCGGCCTGCAGCTGCGCCAGGCGGGCTCGCTGTACCTCAACCCCAACCCCGCCAATGCCGCGTCATATAACGTGTCCATGGCGCCAGTGGCGTTCGAGACCATGGTACCCGCATCCGGCAGCGCCAACGGTTTCAACCCCACCACCGACACCCTGAGCGGCGCCCAAAGCCCCGTTGCACTCACCGTGGGCTACCGCCGCTACACAGAGTCCGTGCACACCAGCGCAACTGCCATAGCCCTGGCGCGCAACTGTGTGGGCGGCCCCCTAGACGCCAGCGGCGACCAACGGGTGGAAAGCGTCTTTGCGCTTGACGGCACCAACCTGCGGTGCGCGGGCAACGGCGCAGACGCGCAGCCCATCGCGCAAAACGTGGCCAACTTTCAGGTGCGCTACCTGCTGCAAGACCTTGCCGAGCCAGGCAACGCCAAGATCCGGTACGTCACCGCAGACAACGTGGACATCTGGGCCCGGGTGCAGGCCGTAGAGGTCTGCCTGGTGCTCTTCGGCGCAGAGCCCATCGACATGCCCGCCGGCAGCACCTACACCGACTGCGACGGCGCTGCGGTGGACATGACCACCCTGACCGGCGCCCGCGCCCGGCGCATGCACATCATGTTTCGCAACGTGTTCCAGATGCGCAGCCAGGGGCTGATTGGCACGGTGCTCTAACACTTTCGCAGAAAAAACACCATGCAACGCATGCCCCCCATCCACCACAGGCGCCAGCAAGGCGTGGCGCTGTTTGTCGTCATCGTCTTCGTCATGCTCTCGATGCTGCTGGCGCTGTGGGCGTCGCGCACCTCGCTGTTCAATGAACTGGTGGTGGGCAACGACGCCGACTACCAGCGCGCCTTCGAGGCCGCGCAAGCCCTGATCCAGGACGCGGAACTGGACATCCGCGGCGAAAACGCCGACGGCAGTTTTTGCGTCGGAGCCGGCAACGTCTGCCGCACCAGCACCCCCGACAAATTCCCCCTGGAAGCCAAAGACGTAGGCCCCCTGTTGGCCACCCTGGACCAGCAGCCCACCAAATGCCGCAACGGCCTGTGCGTCAAGCGCACGGGCAAGCTGGACTTCTGGAACAACAACGACGCCACCCAGGGCGTCACCCTGGCGCAGATGGCAGACAACACCGTGGGGGCGCGCTACGGCCAGTTCACCGGCGCAGTCCTTGGCGACGAAGACAAGCCCGCCAACCCCATCCTGGCCGACACCAGCGAGCCCAACCGGGGCGGCTGGTACTGGATAGAGGTGCTGCCCTATGACGAAGGCAGCAAAAACTCGAACCTCATCGTGGGCGGCCCCAGCAACCTGCTGCCACTCAACCTGACGCCCAGCGTGGTGTACCGCATCACCGCGGTGGCTTTTGGCCGCAAGACCCGCCCCCCGCGAGCAAGCGAAACCGGCGCCCAGCCAGTCACCGTGGTGGTGCTGCAGCAAACCTATGCGCGGCAACGCGCCAAGGACTGAAGCGCTATCAAAAAATGAGCTTCCAGCGCACGCCAGGCAAGCCCTGAAGCCATATTTCATCATTGCAAGACAGACACCGACAGGAGCACGCCATGCCCCGCAATACGCCCCCCCACTTTCGCAAAACCCTGCTCGCCCTGGCCGCAAGCGCCGCGCTGGCACCCTGCGGCGCCTGGGCGCTGGATTTGGCGCAATCGCCGCCAGGCAGTACCGAGCCTTATGTGGCGCCCAATGTGATCATCTCGATTGATGATTCGGGGAGTATGGACTGGCAAGTCACCAACTCATCTCCCGGCAGTTCGACGATCGTGGCCCCGAACGCTGATGGTTCTTGGCCCAACAACGCCAAACGCATCAACATCCTGAAGTATTCACTCAAGCAGGTTTTCAACGACACCAGCCTGCTGCCCGACAAGAAAATCCGCATTGCCTGGCAGGTCCTGCACAACAACGGCAACTCGCTGGACGCCCAAAATGTCAACAGCACCAGCATGAATCAGAACTCAATGCGCGTGCTGGAGGGTGCGCATCGCACGAACTTTCTAGACTTCGTCAACAAACTGAGCGCCAGCGGCAACACGCCTTCACACCTGATGTTCAGCCAGGCCGATGGCTACCTGCGTCAAAACTTGGGAACGAACAGTGCCTGGGCCAGCAACCCCGGCACCACCGGAGCGCCCTACCTGGGCTGCAGGCGCGCCTACCATATTTTCATGTCTGATGGCCGCTGGAACAGTTCGCCAACCGGCGGCGCACAGGACGATGCCACCAACAAGACCTTACCCGACGGCATGGTATATGGCGGCACCACCGCTGCCGACCGACAAAAATCTGCCCTCTACCGCGACACCGACCCCGATAACCTGGCCGACTGGGCTTTTTATAGTTGGGCCACGCCGCTGCAACCTAGTGGCATGACGGGCACCATGCAAGCGGCCGCCGACTACCGCAAAGCCCCCGCCACCGAAAACTTCGGCACCGACCCAACTAATGGCAAGTCAGCCATCCTGGATCGCTACTGGAACCCTCGCTACAACCCGGCCACTTGGTCGCACTTGGTCACCTATACCATTGGCTTCAGCACCGACGCGACGACATGGCCAGGCGCTTCCACCATCATCGCCCCCACCCAGAAAGTTCCGTTCGGCTACGACAACAGCTTTATTCACCTTGTGACTGGCAGCCAGAAATGGCCTGCCATGAGCGCCGAATCCGTGCGTGCCCTCGATTTGTGGCACGCCGCCCTCAATGGC
>WOZN01000040.1 GCA_011620245.1 Acidovorax sp. | reverse complement strand
AGCCCTCTTTCTGGGCCAGTTTGACGTAGGTGTCATTGACATGGTCGTTCAACCAGGCCTTATTGACCTTCTTGCTTTGGGTTTTGACTTTCATTGATTTTTCATCCTGCCACGGTAATCCGAGATTGTTCACCAGGACGCGAGGGGGTGGCGTGGCGAGTTGCGAGGCAGGGGCCAAAATGACCGCAAATCGTCCGCCAGCACCCGCGTAGGCCCGAAGGGCCGCCTGATGGACAATCTCGGATAATACGGCCATGCCCCAAATTCAACTGACTCCCGCAGAGCGCCGGGAACATCGCGCCAATGCCCACCACCTCGACCCCGTGGTCCTGGTGGGTGGAGATGGCCTGACCCCCGCGGTTCAAAAAGAAATTGATGCCGCCCTGAACGCCCACGGGCTGATCAAGGTGCGCATCTTCAACGATGACCGGGCCGCCCGCGAACTGATGTACCAGCAGCTCGCAGCAGACCTGAATGCCGCCCCCATCCAGCATATCGGCAAACTTCTGGTGCTCTGGCGCCCCCAGCCCGCCAAGGAGCGCACCGCGGACGAAGACCGCATGCCCGGCCCGCGTGACGTCAAGGTGCTGAAATACAGCAAGCGCGGCGGCCAGCGGCCTGAAATCAAGCAGTTGCGCGTGCTGGGCAACCAGCGCCTCACGCCCGGCGGGCAGATCAAGCGGGCCAAAAAGCCCAGGCTGAAGTCGATCAAGAAACGCCAGGCCGACTGATCCATGAGCGCAACCTTGCCGCAAACGGCGCGTGAGCGCCATGTGATCTGCATGAAATGGGGTACCAAATATGGTCCCGAGTACGTCAACCGGCTCTACGCCATGGTGCGCCGCCACCTTAGCGGCAAGTTCCATTTCGTCTGCCTCACCGACGACGCCGCGGGCATTCGCCCTGAAGTGCAGTGCCTGCCGATTCCACCGCTCAATCTGCAATTGGCGCCGGGCCAGCGCGACGGTGCGTGGCAAAAGCTCACGACCTTCGAGGCCGATCTGCACGGCCTGCGCGGCACCGCCCTCTTCCTCGATCTCGACGTGGTGATCGTGGGCTCGCTCGACGCCTTCTTCGAGTGGCCGGGCGAATTTCTGATCATCCGCGACTACCCGCGTTTTTGGCGTTTTGGCCAGCGGATCACGGGCAACTCTTCGGTATACCGCTTTGAGTTGGGAGCGCATGCCGATGTGCTCGCATACTTTCGCTCACACATGGACGAGACGCGGGCCGCCTATCGCAACGAACAGGCCTTTCTGTCAAGGTTTCTGCACGCGCAGGGCAAGCTCTCGTACTGGCCCGACGGATGGTGCCCCAGTTTCAAATACCATGGCATTCCTGCGTGGCCGAGCAACTACTGGCGTGAACCCTATATTCCCGAGGGCGCGCGCATCATGATTTTTCATGGCGAATGCAACCCACCCGATGCGCTTGCGGGCCGGCGCAACAAACGCTTTCGCTTCATCCGGCCGGCGCGCTGGGTGGCGCGCCACTGGCACGAGTGAGCCTGAGCCGGCCGGCTCAGAGGCTGTCCGAGTGCTTGGCCCCTGCCCCATCCATACCGTACAGGGGGCGGCCCACCAGCCGCGTGAGGATCGCCAGCGGGCTGGCGGAAGGGTCATAGGCATGGCCTGGCGGCAGATGCAACGTCTGCTCGAGCATGTATTGGCCCGACATCACCGCGTGCGAGGTCTGATCCGAAAAGCACACCCACACCGATCCCGCGGGGAACGGCACCGTCTCCTGCAGGCTGTTCTGCTGGAAATCCATGTCGCTCTTCATGCCATCGTGCAGCTGCAGCATCATATGATCGTACTCACTGCGCAAGGATTTGGTCACGCGCAGCTTTTCCAGCACCCTGGCCTGCCATCGCACATAGGGATGGGCCTTGGGCAGGAATTTGCGCGCCACTGTCTCAAAAGGTTCACCCACCCGCCATACGCGGGCGACACCATCGGGATTGATATTGGCAAACACCCGCAAAATGCGCTCCCCATAGTTGGGGCGGGACGGGAAGGCATCGACATGCAACCGTCGATCATCAGCGCGCCAAGACTGCTTGCGGGTCTCCACCTGCGTCGGTCGAAAGCTGGTGGGCGCCAGCCGCAGCGCAGAAACATAGAACGGCAGCAGGGCAGCGATCAGTGCCAATACCTGCTCGCGAAAGCGTGCCATCATGGCCGCCAGCGCCGCCTGCGTGGCGGCATCGCCCACAGCGCCCTTGAGACTGCCGTCGACGTTGAGACTGATATTGCGTACGCCCGGGTCGCGGATATCGGGCCGCAGCAAGGCCTGCTCCTCGGGCTGCAGTTCGAAGCCGAGGTTCGGAAAAAACAATACCTTGCCCGCCTCCAGCGCTGCGCGCCAGGCATCATTGCCCTGGACGGTTTGCCATTCATCGTTGTCGATGCGAACGATCTGGGATTCCATTGCCATTGATTCCTTGGCCCAAAGGCCCCATGGTTCAGTTGCCGAACCGCCTGCCCGCTGTTATCCACAGCGTGATGCCTGCGCACAGCCATTGCACCAGGTACATGCCGCTGCCCACAGCGTGCCAGATGCGCAGATTCTCGCGCGCCACGATGCGTGGCGCCACGCCGAACTGCACCAGCAACGCCAGCAGCAAGCCACCAATCACAAATACCATAGCTGCTTGCGCCCACTGCTCTTGGGTTTCAGCATGTTTTCGCTTTGAAAGCACCATCAGACAAGCGCAACATGCTATCGAAATATAAGTCTGGGCTTCGAACAGACGCGCCGCCATATTGCCGGCCATGGCCGGCGTGGGCAGATGCGCAAACAACAATGGCACGACCATGAAACCGATGGCAGACAGGCTGCCCCACCACAACGCAGCTGCAAAGACTGGGACTCGTTCACGCACAGCGCAGGACCTTTTCAACCTAGAAACGGCAGTTGGATGCGCCTGCCGGTGCCGTGATCGGGGTGCCAGGCAAGACTGAGCGCTGC
>WOZN01000186.1 GCA_011620245.1 Acidovorax sp. | reverse complement strand
CTTGCCGGGCCAGCGCCTGTTCCACCAGGTCGCTCAGGCTGCCCACGGTGGCAAAGACCGAACCATTGACGTCATCGTCGCTGAAGGTGACGCCAAAGTGGTTCTCCAGCCCGGTGAGGAGGGCCAGCACTGCCATGGAATCGAGCTCGGGCAGGGCACCGAGCAGGGGGGTTTCACGCGTGAAACCGGCGGCACGACCCTGCAGGCTGAGTGCGTTGTCGAGCGCGTGAAGGACTTGTTCGGTCAGGTTCATGGCGGGTACTGTTTTGTGGCGGAGTATTGGCTGGATTCTATGGACTGCCGCAGATTGCGTGTGGCAGGCCATCGGGATGCGTGGCAATGGCTTACCATCCGCCACATGCCCCAAGCGCCGGATTTCAACAGGGGATTGCCCCCCGTTTTGCTGCACGAGTTGCCGGCCCGGGCAGCCGTCTGTTGGCCGGCTCACCAGGCCTTGACGGTGGAGGGGCGGCATTGGTCGTATGCCGACCTGCAGTCGCAGATGGAGCGCTGTGCGGCGGGCCTGCTGGCCCTGGGGCTGGAGCGCGGCGCACGCGTGGCGGTGTATCTGGAAAAGCGGGTGGAAGCCGTGGTGGCCAGCTTTGCGGCGCCTGCTGCGGGTGGCGTGCTGGTGCCCGTGAATCCCTTGCTGAAGGCGGCGCAGGTGGCGCATATTCTGCAAGATGCACAAGCGCAGGTGCTGGTGACATCCGCCGCGCGGCTGGCGGGTTTGGCCCCGGTGCTGGCCAACTGCCCCGGATTGCGGCATGTGGTGTTGTGTGACGGGTTCGCGCAGGCCGCGCCATACGCCTGGCCTGCCCGCCTGGCCTTGCATGCCTGGCCTGATGTGCTGGCGACTCCACCGGTTGAACTGCCCGCCTTGCTGGACATCGATATGGCGGTGATTTTTTACACATCGGGCAGCACGGGCCAGCCCAAGGGGGTGGTGCTGTCGCACCGCAATCTGGTGGCCGGGGCCACCAGCGTGGCGAGCTACCTGCACAACAGCGCCAACGACACCTTGCTGGCCGTGCTGCCGCTGTCGTTCGATGCCGGTTTCAGTCAGCTCACCACGGCCTTTCTGGTGGGCGCGCGGGTGGTGCTGCTCAACTACCTGTTGCCGCGCGATGTGCTGCAGGCCATGGTGCGCGAGCGGGTCACTGGCCTGACCGCCGTGCCGCCGCTGTACATGCAACTGGCGGCGCTGGAATGGCCTGCCGGTGCCACGCAGCATCTGCGCTATTGGGCCAACACCGGCGGGCGCATGCCCCGGGCCACGCTGCGGCGCCTGCGCGATCTGGCGCCGGCGGCTGCGCCCTATCTCATGTACGGTTTGACCGAGGCGTTTCGTTCCACCTATCTGCCGCCCGAAGAGGTGGACCGGCGACCCGATTCGATCGGGCGGGCGGTACCGAACGCCGAGGTGCGCGTGCTGCGCGAAGACGGCAGTGAATGTGCGGTGGACGAGCCCGGCGAACTGGTGCATCGCGGCCCGCTGGTGGCCTTGGGGTATTGGCGGCGGCCCGAAGAAACCGAGCGCCGCTTCAAGCCCTGGCCGCAAACCTTGCTGCCGGCGGGGGGCGACTGGCGGGCGCCCGAACTGGCGGTGTATTCGGGCGACACCGTGCGCCGCGACGCCGACGGGTTTCTGTATTTCGTAGGCCGGCGCGACGAAATGATCAAGACCTCGGGCTACCGCGTCAGCCCGACCGAGGTGGAAGAGGTGTTGTACGCCAGCGGCCTGGTCGCCGAAGCGCTGGTGCACGCGGTGCCCCATGATGCGCTGGGCAGCGCCATCTGCGCGGCGCTGCTGGCCTCGCCCGCGGCCAGCGGCATGGTTGATAAGGACAGTGCGGCCCTTCTGGCGCATTGCCGCGAGCATTTGCCGGCGTTCATGCTGCCCAGAGTGTTGAACTGGGTGAGCCAGCCGCTGCCGCGCAGCCCCAATGGCAAGCTGGACCGCCAACGCTGGATACTGGAATATGGATCGATTCGACACCTCCCGCAATGAACTGCAGGTCGGCGGCCAGCCGCTGTCCTTGCTGGCCGAACGGGTCGGCCAGACGCCGTTCTACGCTTACGACCGCGCCCTGATTGCTGCGCGCATCCATGCGGTGCGCCAGGTGCTGCCGCCCGGCGTGCACCTGCACTACGCCATCAAGGCCAATCCCATGCCGGCGCTGGTGGGCTTTGTGCGCCCGCTGGTCGATGGCATGGACGTGGCCTCGGCTGGCGAACTCAAGCTGGCGCTGGATGCAGGCGCTGCTGCTGAGTCCATCGGCTTCGCGGGGCCAGGCAAGCGCGATGCCGAGTTGCGCCAGGCGGTTGCCGCGGGTGTGCTGCTGCATGTGGAGTCAGCACGCGAGTTGCGGGTGCTGGCCGATGCCGCACAGGCGCTGGGGCGGCCAGCGCGCGTGGCATTGCGCATCAATCCTGATTTTGAGTTGCGCGGCGCCGGCATGCACATGGGTGGCGGGCCCAAGCCGTTCGGAATCGACGCCGAGCAGGTGCCGGCCCTGTTGCGCGGCATGGCCCACGATGGCCTGACATTCGAAGGCTTCCATGTTTACCCGGGCTCGCAGAACCTGCGAGGCGAAGTCATTGCACAGAGCCTGCACCGATCACTCGATCTGGTGCTGCGCCTGGCGCACGATGCCCCCGCACCCCTGCGCCACGTCAATCTGGGGGGCGGCTGGGGCATACCATATTTTCCGGGTGAACGGGCGCTGGAACTGGCCCCCGTGGCCAACGCCCTGGCACAGGTGCACAAGGATCTGGCGCGTGCGCAACCTGCGGCACGGCTGGTGCTGGAACTGGGGCGCTATCTGGTGGGCGAGGCGGGCATTTATGTGGCGCGTGTGATCGACCGCAAGCTGTCGCGTGGGCAGGTGTTTCTGGTGACTGACGGCGGCATGCACCAGCATTTGGCCGCCTCGGGAAATTTTGGCCAGGTGATCCGGCGCAATTACCCGGTAGTGATTGGAAACCGGATGCAGTGGTGCGAACGCGAAACTGCCTGTGTCGTGGGGCCGCTGTGCACCCCGCTGGATGTGCTGGCCGACCGGATGGAGCTGGCCGTGGCGCAGCCCGGCGACCTGGTGGTGGTGTTTCAGTCCGGGGCCTATGGCGCAACAGCCAGTCCGCAGGCCTTTCTGGGGCACCCGCCTTGTCCCGAAGTGCTGGTGTAAACGCAGGCAGTCCAGCGCCCGCCGCAGTCCGCGCGGGCGTGCCGGGCTTGTGCGGCTTGTTGTTCACGGCGGCCGCCTTGGCTGGCGCCCTGCAGCACCCGGTGGCTCCGGCGCTCGCCGTGCTGGTGCTGGTGAGCGTGGTGGCCTGGGCCGCAAGGCGGCCTGCCGATCTGTGGTTCATGCTGCCGGCCTTGCTGCCCGTGGCCAGTTTCACACCCTGGACGGGCTGGTGGCTGGTGGACGAATCCGACCTTCTGATACTGGCTGCCATGGGCGGCGCCTATCTGCGCTGGAGCCTGGATGCATGGGGCAAGCCGGCAGCGGCGTTCAACCGGACGCCGCGCAGCATGCTGTGGGTGTATGTGGTCATGCCGGTGCTGCTGCTGATGGGCGTGTGGCGCGGGTTGGACGATGCGCGTGGCGCCGCGCCATGGGCCGCGTTGCTGGCGGACCTGTGGGCCCAAGGTGTCTATGGGGACTACGATTTGCCAGGCAATACGCTGCGTGTGGCCAAGAGCATGGTGTGGGGGCTGCTGCTGATGCCCGTGCTGTACCGCTCAGGTCAAGGGGCTCCCCTGCGGTGGGCGCGGGGCATGGTGGTCGGGCTATCACTGGTCTGTGCCGCAGTGTTGTGGGAGCGCGGCATGTATGCGGGTGGCCTTGATTTCAGTGACCACTCTCGCATCACCGCCTGGTTCTGGGAGATGCATGTCGGTGGCGGCGCCATCGACTTTTATCTGGCGTTGGCGTTGCCGTTCGCATGGTGGGCGGCATGGACGGCACCGCACGGCTGGCGCTGGTGCGCGGCAGGGGCGCTGGTGCTGCTGTCGATTTATGCAGTGCTGGTGACGTATTCGCGCGGCGTCTATCTGACCGTGGCGCTCGCCTTGGTTGCGCTGGCCACGTTGGCACACAAATACCGTCTCGTTGCGCCCGATGGTTCTGTATGGCACCGGCGGGCGATGGCGTGCCTGGTACTTGCGCTGGTGGCTGAAACGCTGGGCGTTTTCATGGGCGGCAGCTTTATGCCGGATCGCCTGGGCCGATCGAATGCGGACCTCTACCACCGTTTCGCCCATTGGCAGCGCGGTGTTGATTTATTGAAGACGCCAAGCCAGTGGGCCCTTGGGCTGGGCGTGGGAAGCTTGCCTGCGCACTACAGCACGCAAACCCCTGAGGGCGGATTGCCGGGCCGGGTGCGCTGGGTGCGCAGTGCGGACGGCCGCACCCAGGTGTGGCTGTCGGGGCCCGCGCACCCGGGTGTCAAGGGCGAGCTTGTGCTCACACAACGTGTGGCTTTGGCGCCTGGGGGTGCCTACCGGGTTCGCCTGCGTGGGCAAGTGCAGTCGCCTGCGCTGCTGTTGGTTCAGTTGTGTGAGCAGCATCTGCTGTATGCCTTTGAGTGCCAGGCGCAAACGCCCCATGTGCTTGCGTCCAGCGCTGCCGCTGGCGGCTGGATGGAGTTGCGATTGCATGGCCCCGCTTTGGCGTCAACCGGTACCCGCTCTGCCTGGAGGGAGGGCGTGCTGTCGATCACGGTGCTGCAAGCGAAAACGCCTGTGCGTCTGGATGCGGTGGAACTGATCGATCCACAGGGTCGGCAGGTGCTCAAAAATCCGGCTTTTGTGCAAGGGCCGCGCTACTGGAGCAGCATCGCCCATGCGAACTTCCTGCCCTGGCACATGGACAACCTGTATCTGGAGTTGTTGATCGAACGTGGACTGCTGGGCCTGGCGGCGCTTGCCGCCTTGGCCGTATGCGCGCTGGTGATGGCCGCCCAGGGTGTTGCACGCCAAAAACCCCTGGCCCTGGTCGTGGGAATCGCTATATCGTCCGCCCTTTTGATCGGCGTGGTAATAAGTGTTATTGAAATTCCACGTGTATCCATTATGCTTTGGCTGTTGCTTGCTGTATCGCCATTGGTCCGCGAGGACTAGCGGGGGGTGGGTGCGGATTGTTGTTGATCTGCAGGGATTTGCCTCTCGGGGAGGGAGTTGTCAAGCAAAATTTTGCCACGTCAGAGGCTGCTGATGGGGTGAGCGTCTTGTTTCATGAATTGCCGGATGTGGGTGATTTTCGATCCGTATTTTTTGCGCCCGAGAATCGGGCGAGGCAGGAGAAAACAATGATCAAGATTTCCAGTCATTATTTTCACCGCCGGACCATTTTGCAAATCATGGTTTATGCGGTTTTGATTGTTGGAACGCTGATTGTTTTATTGACGATGCAGGCGGGAGCGGGCATGTTCAATGCCTCCGCCATCCTGTCGGGGGTCATTCGAGGAAGCTTGATGGCCATCGGAATTCTCACGGTGAATTTTGCACTGGGCTTGTACGAGCCCCCCACTCAACTGACGGTTGGCCAGGTCCGGGCGCGGGCGGTGTTGTCTTTGCTGCTGTCCATGGCCATTGCCGGTGGCATCTTGTTTTTGTTGCCTCTGCAGTCCCCATTCCAGAATGAGCAGACGCTGGTAGCACTGCTGATCGTCGTCAGCGGTATGTTGATTATTCAATTGTTCGGCGGTGAAATATTTCCTGCTTCCTATACACGCGAGCGCGTTCTGGTCTTTGGTACAGGTCCGCGTGCAGGTGTTGTGGGCCAATCGTTGCAGGAAAATGATCCACACATCGAGTTGGTGGGGTATTTTCCCAGTTCAAATGAAAAGGAACCTGCTGTTTCCGCGTTGAAAGTCATTGCCCCTGGGCAAACGTTGACCGATGCAGTGAAAAAGCACCGCATAGATAAAATCGTGGTTGCCCTCAATGAACGCCGAGGGGGTAGCATGCCAATGCGTGAATTACTTGATTGCAAGGTCAATGGTATTCAGGTTATTGATATTGCAACCTATTTTGAGCAGTTTCTGGGGCAGATTCACCTGGATGCCGTGTCAGCCGGGTGGCTGATTTTTGGAGACGGTTTCAAGCAGGGGGTGGTGCGTTCAATTGTCAAATGGATGCTTGACATCATTGGATCCATTGTTTTGCTGGTGATCGCATCGCCCGTGATGCTGGTCACTGCACTCATGATTTTTCTTGAAAGTGGCGGGCCCGTTTTCTACCGTCAAGAGCGCGTCGGGCGCAATGGCCGGATTTTCAATGTGATCAAGTTCCGCAGCATGCGAACCGACGCCGAAAAAGATGGTACGCCCCGCTGGGCCAGTGCCGACGATGCGCGGATCACGCGCGTTGGAAAAATCATTCGCAAATTGCGCATCGACGAACTCCCCCAATTGTTTTGTGTGCTCAAGGGGGACATGAGCCTGGTGGGCCCTCGGCCGGAGCGGCCCTATTTCGTGGACCGCCTCACGCTCGAGATTCCCTACTATGCCTTGCGGCATGGCATCAAACCCGGCTTGACCGGATGGGCCCAGGTGCGCTACCACTATGGCGCATCCATCAAAGATACACAGCACAAATTGCAATACGACCTTTACTACGTCAAAAACCATTCATGGTTTCTTGATCTGGTGATCCTGTTTGAAACGGTGGGCGTGGTCCTGACAGGCAAAGGTGCGCAGTAAGACTGGGCTACCCACGCATCGCCATGAACAACAGTGACAACGCGCTGGTTTACTGGGGTTTGGCTTTGGCCGCCGGGGCCTATGCCTTGTTGTCCTTGCGCTTATTCCGTCAAGGATATCTGCGTGCGCCGGTCAATCGCATTGGCGTGGCAATGCTTGCCGCTGCTTTGCTCACCGTGGCCTGGAGTGGTTTCAGCCTGCTGGCGCTGACAGTGAACGGTGCGTGGTGGCTGGGTGCGCAGTCGGCCGACATGCTGCGCTACCTTGGCTGGGGTGTCTTTGTCGCCTTGTTCTTCAAGCCCAATGCTGGTGTGGTGCA
This sequence comes from Acidovorax sp., assembly GCA_011620245.1. Classification (GTDB taxonomy): domain Bacteria; phylum Pseudomonadota; class Gammaproteobacteria; order Burkholderiales; family Burkholderiaceae_C; genus Acidovorax. Next base: position 7,268 of record WOZN01000186.1, on the reverse strand, counting down.
AGGCTCGTGGTATCGCTGGTTGCCCGGGCTGGCAACTGCGGGATTACTGGGCGTACCCGCGCTGGTTGTGGTCGTTCACATGCTGGCGGGGGCGAGGGGCCACATTTTCATCATGGTGTTGCTGGCGCTCGGCGGGCTGGTGCTGGTGGAGCAGTTGTTCCGCAATCTTCCCGAGGATTCGCTGTGGAGTGCCAAGCCGGTGTGCCTCGGGCTGGCGGGCACCTTCGTGTTCGATCTGTATCTGTTTTCCCAGGGCGTGCTGTTTCAGGGCCTGGACCGTGACGCCCTGACTGCGAGGCCCTTCGTGCATGCACTGATGGTGCCACTGCTGCTGCTGGCTACCACCCGGCATCGCAACTGGATTGCCAAGATACGCGTTTCGCGCAAGGTCGTGTTTCACTCTGCGACGCTGTTGCTGGTGGGGCTTTATCTGCTCTTCATCGCGGGTGTGGGCTATTACGTTCGCTATTTTGGCGGCGATTGGGGCGGCGCCCTGCAATTGGGGCTGGTTTTCGTGGGATTGGTGCTGGCGCTGGCGCTGGCGCTTTCAGGCGCGTTGCGTGCCAGGTTGCGGGTGTTTCTGGGCAAGCATTTCTTTCGCTACCGCTTTGATTACCGCGAAGAATGGTTGAAGTTCACCGCCACGCTGTCAAGCCAGGCCCACCCCCAGGAAGCGGGGCAGAACGTGGTGCGGGGCCTTGCCGATATGCTGGAGAGCCCTGCAGGCGCCTTGTGGCTGCTGCGCCCGGACGACGACCAGTACCGGCAGGTGGCCCGGTGGAATCTGGCCGCGACCAATCAGACCGTCGATAAGGATGCCGAACTGCCTGCGTTCATGCGGTCCACTGGGTGGGTGGTCAATCTGGAGGAGTTCCGCGCTTCGCCCGGCCGCTACCGCGGTTTGCGCTTGCCCGAGTGGCTGGCAGAGTATCCGCAGGCCTGGTTGTTGGTGCCGCTGTGGCAAGGCAAGGATTTGCTGGGGTTTGTGCTGCTGGCCAGTCCGCGCACGGTGGTGGAGGTCAATTGGGAGGTCACTGATCTGCTCAAGACGGCCGGACGCCAGGCCGCGAGCTTTCTGGCGCAGATTCAGGCCACCGAAGCCTTGCTGGAGTCGCGCAAGTTCGAAGCCTTCAACCGCATGTCGGCCTTTGTGGTGCACGATTTGAAAAATATAGTCGCCCAGTTGTCGCTCATGGTCAAAAACGCGAAGCGATTGCAGGACAACCCGGAATTTCAGGCCGACATGCTGATGACGGTAGAAAATTCGCTGGATCGCATGCGCCAGTTGATGCTGCAATTGCGCGGGGGCACCGCATCCGGTGATTCGTCCTTGGGTGTGGATCTGTGCAAGATTGCCGAGCGGCTGGCAGCCAATGCCTTGTGCCGCGGGCGCACCATGCAGTTGGAGGTTTCGCCACAGGTTTTTACCCGTGGACAGGCCGACCGCCTGGAGCGCATCATCGGGCACCTGGTACACAACGCATTCGACGCAACAGACACCGATGGCCGGGTCTGGATGAAAGTGGATCGTTTCGGTAGCCATGCCCGCATCGAAGTGGGTGACGAAGGCCAGGGCATGACCGAAGAGTTTGTCCAGACGCGCTTGTTCAAGCCGTTTCAGACCACCAAGGAGGCTGGCATGGGAATTGGCACTTACGAGAGTTTTCAGTATGTGCAGGAACTCGGCGGCAAGGTTTCCGTGGACAGCCAGGTTGGCAAAGGAACCGTGGTGCGTCTCCTGCTTCCCTTGTTTGAAATCGGTCGTGATTTCGGTTTGCATCCACAGGAGACGGCATGATCCCGGCCAAGTTGCAGCCCCTGCTGATTGTTGAGGATGATTTGGCGTTGCAAAAGCAGATCAAGTGGTCGCTGGATCGTTTCGAATCCGTCACCGCTGATGACCGCGAAAGCGCCATGACGCAGTTGCGCAGGTACGCGCCTGCAGTCGTGACCATGGACCTGGGCCTGCCCCCGGATGCCGACTCGGTTTCCGAGGGCTTCAAGCTGCTCGAGCAGATTCTGGGCGCGGAGCCTGACACCAAGGTGATCGTGCTGACCGGACAGAACGACCAGTCCAACGCACTCAAGGCCGTTGCCATGGGTGCTTACGATTTTCTGGCCAAACCGTTTGAACCAGAAGTCCTCAACCTGGGCGTGGAGCGTGCGTTCAGGCTGCACCAATTGCAAGCCGAGAACAAGCGGCTTCAGGCGATGCAGATGCCCGATACGCTCGGTGGCTTGATTACGCGTGATCCGCACATGCTGCGTATATGCCGCACCATCGAAAAGGTCGCCAATACCAATGCCTCCGTCATGCTGCTGGGCGAAAGCGGCACGGGCAAGGAGGTGCTGGCGCGTGGCCTGCACCGGCTGTCCAATCGCAAGGACGGCAAATTTGTTGCCATCAACTGCGCCGCCATTCCTGAAAACTTGCTGGAGAGTGAGCTTTTTGGCTACGAAAAAGGGGCCTTCACAGGCGCCGCCAAGACCACGCCGGGCAAGATCGAGACAGCGCACGCAGGCACGCTCATGCTCGATGAAATCGGGGACATGCCCATGGCCTTGCAGGCCAAGCTGCTGCGATTCCTGCAAGAGCGTGTCGTCGAACGCGTGGGCGGTCGCCAGGAAATTGCCGTCGATGTGCGCATTGTGTGCGCGACCCACCAAAATCTCACGCAATGCGTCAAGGAAGGGCGGTTTCGAGAAGACCTCTACTACCGCCTGGCGGAAATCGTGGTGGAGATACCGCCCTTGCGTGCGCGGGTGGGAGACGCGGCACTGCTGGCCCACGCCTTCGTGCGCCGATTCGGCCAGGAGCACCGCCGCAACCTGACGCTGGCCGATGATGCGCTGCGCGCCATCGAGGCGCACCCCTGGCCGGGCAACATCCGCGAGCTTGAGAACTGCATCAAGCGCGCCACCATCATGGCCGATGGAAACCAGATCACTGCTGAGGACATCGGGCTCACGGGCGCTGACAGCACGGAGGGCGACCGATCACTGGACCTGCGCATGACGCGCGAGGCCGCCGAGCAGCGGGCGGTGCTTGCAGCACTTGCCCGGGCCGACGGCACGATTGCCAAGGCCGCTGACCTGCTCGGTGTCAGCCGCCCCACTTTGTACGACCTGATGCATCGCCTGGGCCTCAAGCCCTGAAGATTTTCTCTGGAGAACGACCATGAAGACCCCCATTTCCCGCTCCCTCGTTCCTATCGCTACGCTTGCAATGGCCTTGCTGGTGTCGGCATGCGGTAGCGACAATCCGGATGCGCTCTTGGCGTCGGCGCAAGATTACCTGAGCCGCAATGACGCGCCGGCGGCCATCATCCAGCTCAAAAATGTCTTGAAAGACCGCCCGGATTCCGCCAAGGCACGCCTCCTGCTGGGCCAGGCCTTGCAGGCCACCGGCGATATTGCGGGCGCTGAGACCGAGTTCAGGAAGGCGCAGGATTTGGGCGCGGCCCCTGAAGAAGTGGTTCCGCAACTGGCCCAGGCTTTGTTGTTGGGCAAGCAGTACAGCAAGATTACGACCGACTACGCAGGCCAGCAGCTTGCCAGCGCCCCGGCGCAGGCAAGTCTGAAGACCACCGTGGCCATTGCCTGGTTGCGCCAGGGCCAGGAGGACAAGTTCCGCGCCAGTATTGATGAAGCGCTGAAGGCCAAGGCCGACTATGCGCCTGCACTCATCGAGCTGGCACGCGCCAGTGCCCAGCGCGGCGATATTGATGGTGCCCTGCAGGGGCTGGACAAGATCCCCCGGCAGTCCTTTGTCTCCGATGAGGCGCTCAAACTGCGCGGTGACTTGCTGCTCTATGGCAAGCGCGACATGGATGCCGCGATGGCTGCTTACCGCGAGGCGCTCCAGGTCAATCCCGCTTACAAGGAGGGGCAGGCTGCCGTCATTCAGCTGCTGCTGCTGCAAGGCAAGACAGATGCCGCCGCGCAAGATTTGCAAGAGTTGGCAAAGGCCGCGCCTGGCACGCCGCAGACCTTGTATTTGCAAGCGATGCTGGCATACGCCAAAAATGATTTCAAAACAGCGCAAGAGCACTTGCAGAAGCTGGTGCGGCTCACGCCCGAAAACACCCGTGCGCTCGAATTGGCCGGCATGACCGAGCTACAACTGGGCGCCAACGTCCAGGCCGAGGCCTTGCTGTCCAAGGCCTTGCAATTGAATGCAGGGCTGCCCATGGCGCGGCGCGGCCTGGTGACGGCCTATATGCGCCTGGGCCGGCTCGACAAGGCCATGGCAACACTGCCGGCCGATATCGAACGCAACGACCGAGACCCCGGCATGGTCGCGCTGGCGGGGCAGGTTTACATGCTCCAGGGCGATGTCGATCGTGCACAGCGCTACTTCGCCCGGGCTTCCAGCCTGGACCCGAAAGACCCGGCCAAGCGCACATCGCTGGCAGTCAGCCGCCTGGCAGCGGGGCAGGGCGATGCGGCGCTGAGCGAGTTGCAGAGCATTGCTGCCAGTGATGAGGGCGTGGTCGCAGACATGGCCCTGATCAATGCGCTGCTGCGGCAGCGCAAGGTCGACCAGGCCCTCAAAGCCATCGATGCGCTGGAGAAAAAGCGCCCCGCAGACGTTTTGCCCGTCTTCTTGCGTGGCCGCGCCTTGTTGCTCAAGCGCGATACCGCCGGGGCACGCAAGGCCATGGAGCGGGTGCTGGAGATCGACCCCAACTATTTTCCTGCTGTGGGCGTGCTGGCCGTGCTCGACAACGCCGACAAGCGGCCGGACGATGCGCGCGCGCGCCTGGAGTCCGCCATCAAGCGCCAGCCGGGCAACGTTCAGGCGCATCTGGCGCTGGTGGAGTTGCGGGCTGCCAATGGGGCAGACAAGACAGAGCTGGTGAACCTCCTGCGCAAGGCGGTGGATGCAGCGCCCAGCAGTCCCATCCCGCGCCTGCTTCTGGCAGAGCATTACTTGCGCAACCGCGAGTTGAAAGATGCGCTGACAGTGGCGCAGCAAGCGGTTGCCGCACTGCCTGACAATGTGCAATTGCTTGATGTCCTGGGGCGCGCGCAGTCGGCCAACGGCGAACACAACCAGGCGCAGGCCAGCTTCAATCGCATGGCGTCGCTGCAGCCGCAATCTTCCTTGCCCTACCTGCGCATGGCCAGCGCCAACCTGGTCGCCGGCGACCGTGCCGCTGCGGGTCAGAACCTGCGCAAGGCACTCGAGATAGAGCCCAATTCGCTGGAGGCCCAGCAAGGCCAGGTCCGTTTGGCCATGGCGGCGCAAAAGCCCGGCGATGCCCTGGCCATCAGCCGAACGGTGCAGAAGCAAAGACCCAAGGAGGCGGTGGGCTATCTGCTCGAAGGCGAGATTCACGCAGCAGGCAAAGCCTGGGACAAAGCCGCAGACGCTTTCCGCGCGGGTCTCAAGCAGGTGGCCAGCCCGGAACTGGCAGTGCGGTTGCACGCCGTGCTGCTGTCGGCCGGAAAGAAGCCCGAAGCCGAGCGATGGGCTGCGGAGTGGCTGCGCACCCAGCCCAAGGACGCGGCCTTTATCTTCTATCTGGGAAACCGGGCCCTTGCCCTTCGAGATCTGCCGGAAGGCCTGCGCCAGTTCGAGCGCGTGTTGGCGTTGCAGCCCAACAACGCTGTCGCCCTGAACAATGTGGCCTGGATCAAAGGCCAGCTGGGCCATGACGGTGCGCTGGCCGATGCGGAGCGGGCCAATGCGCTGGCGCCCAACCAGCCCGCGCTCATGGACACCTGGGCCATGCTGCTGTCTGGCGCCAGCCAGCATGAACGGGCCATAGAGCTGCAAAAAAAGGTGGTGCAACTGCAGCCGCAAACCTTGGAGTTCAAGTTGAATCTGGCCAAGATCCAGATCAAGGCAGGCAACAAGGATGCCGCCCGCGCATTGCTGGATGAGCTCAGCGCTGCAGGAGATCGGTTTGCTGCCCAGGCAGAGGTCCAGCAGCTTCGAAAAGCACTGTGAATCCCCGGCACCCTTGTCAAGCGCTTCTGGCGCCGGCTGAAATTGGCCCGCCTGAGCCGCCGCAGGTTGGAAACCCGTAACAACGCCATGAACCACAGACGCTGGGGAGTTCAGTGGGCGCTTGTGTTGCTGCTCCAGTGGGCATGGGGCGGCAGCGCGATGGCGCAACTGCCCGATACGGTGGAGCGGGTCAAGCCGTCCGTGGTGCTGGTCGGCACCTACCGCGCGACCGACACCCCGCGGTTTCGCTATGTCGGGACTGGCTTCGTGGTGGGCGACGGCTTGCGCGTGGTGACCAATGCCCATGTGGCATCTGCCATCGGTGCCGCAGGTGCCTCAGGTGCCGATGGGCCCGCACTGGTCGTGCAACTGCGCGCGGGGACGGGCCTGTGGGCCATGCGCCAGGCGCGGGTGCTGGAGACCGTCCCAGAGCACGATCTCGCCCTGCTGCAGATCGACGGGCCCGCAGCGACGGCGCTCAAGGTACTGGCATCAGAGCCGGTGCGCGAGGGCGACGATCTGGCCTTCATGGGTTTCCCGATCGGTGGGTTGTTGGGGTTCTCCGCTGTCACCCACCGCGCCACCGTCTCTTCCATCACGACCATGGCCCTGCCCAGCCCCACCGGCCACCAACTCAGCGAGCGCGCCATCCGCAGCCTGCGCGTCGGCCCTTTCCAGGTGTTCCAGCTCGACGCCACGGCCTACCCTGGCAACAGCGGCGGCCCTTTGTTCGACCCGCGCAATGGCGCGGTGGTCGGCGTCATCAACATGGTGCTGATCAAGTCCACGCACGAGTCGGCCATGAGTCAGCCCTCGGGCATTTCTTACGCGATTCCGAGCCGCTATGTGCTGGAGTTGATGGCGCGGCATCCCTGAATGCTGGCGCAGCCCACGCTGCACTGTTGTGCCGGCTTTGATGGCAACGTGCACAAAAAATCTTCTGACACGCCCCCGCGCCCTCGGTCGCGCGCTCGCTTCCGCATCCCTTCACAGATTTTGAAGCGACGCATCCGGCGCAGCTGCTGCCTGCCGCGCCGGAGTCGCCACATCGCTTGTCTGGGAGTCGGGTGGGGCGGCTTTCCCGCAGTTCCGGCTTAAGCCACAACATCTATCGAGATTATTGACAGTCCGCTGAAGGCGTGACGAGGCGGCGCTGCAAGTCGTTGTCAGATATGGAAAGAATTTTCTGGCACACATAAGAGCCTGTCGGACTTGGAAATCGCCGGCTGCCAATCGACCGCAGCAGTCCATTTTTAACCTAGTCTTACTGTGTCACAAGTTTAGTCTTGCGTTTTCGCGCAGGCAGCAGGGG
>WOZN01000059.1 GCA_011620245.1 Acidovorax sp. | reverse complement strand
CAAGGGATACAAAGCGGTCAACTGCCGTTTTTAGGATAATCCCCCATTGCGGGCCTGTGCCCGCCGGCCCCTTTCAAGGAGAACCCCATGAGCGACACCCAACAACGCATCGACGCCCTCGTCAAATCCAGCGACATCCTGCTGTTCATGAAAGGCAATGCCAGCTTTCCCATGTGCGGTTTCTCGGGCCGCGCCATCCAGATCCTCAAGGCCTGCGGCGTGGACACCAAGGCCCTGACCACCGTGAACGTGCTGGAAGACGAGGAAATCCGCCAGGGCATCAAGGAATACAGCAACTGGCCCACCATTCCCCAGCTCTATGTGAAGGGCGAGTTCATCGGCGGCTCGGACATCATGATGGAGATGTACGAGTCGGGTGAACTCAAGCTGGTGCTGGGCGCCGAGGGCTGAAAGCCCCCGGGCCACCGGCCCGGGCATCCCGCGCTGCCAGGCTGTCTTCGGGCGGCCTTTTTTGTTTTTGCATGGCGGCAACAATGGTCCCCAGTACAGGGCCTTTCCTGCGCCAAGGCAGGCATGTTATTTGCTTGGATGGTTGCGTGACATATCCAAGGAGCATGCAATGACACACCATGGTCTTGTACCCCAGGCCCCGGCGCTGCGCCTTCCGGTGGCGCAGATACGCCAGGTATTCCAGCCAGCCGATGTCGAGCGCAAGCTGGCACGGCTGCAGGAGGCGGGCAACCAGCGCGAATACGAAGCCCTGCGCACCGTGTACGCGCGCATGCTCGAGCGCGGCCCCGAGCGTTTTCAGGTCAAACCCTCGGGCGTGCCTGACATGGCCAGCCTGTATGACCAGCTGCCCAATTTCACCGAGGTGCTGGACGACGTGAAGCGCCATGTGGCGCTGGCACAGGACAGCCACGATGGCCTCGAAGTCACGCCCATGCTGCTGCTGGGGCCGCCGGGCATCGGCAAGACGCATTTTGCCCGGCACCTTGCCGAACTGTTGGGCACGGGGATGAACCTCGTGCCGATGAGCTCGATGACGGCGGGGTGGCTGCTCTCGGGCTCGTCCTCCCAGTGGAAGGGCGCGCGCCCCGGCAAGGTGTTCGAGGCCCTGGTGGAAGGCGAGTACGCCAACCCGGTGATCGTGGTGGACGAGATCGACAAGGCGGCTGGCGATGCACAGTACGACCCGTTGGGCGCCTTGTATGGGCTGCTGGAACACGACACCGCACAGTGCTTCACCGACGAATTCGCCGAAGTGGCCATCGACGCCAGCCAGGTCATCTGGATCACCACGGCCAATGACAGCCGCGGCATTCCCAACCCTATCCTGAACCGCATGAATGTGTTTGAGGTGGAAACCCCCACGCTGGAGCAAGCACGCACCATCGCCCGCAACCTGTACCAGGGCATTCGTGCCGGGCATGACTGGGGACGTCTGCTGGACCCCGAGCCGCAGGACGATATGCTCGACCACCTGGCCCAGATGCCGCCCCGCGAGATGCGGCGCGCGCTGATGACTGGCTTTGGCAATGCGCGGCTGGACCATCGCTCCACCGTGGAAGTCGCCGATCTGCCGCGCACCGCCGCGGGCAAGGGCCGCATCGGCTTCGTGCAGTAGCACGCGCCGCCGGGTGCGGCCTCTTGCTCTGAGAGGCTGAGATCGTGTTCACGATCCGAGGGCGCGGCACCCCGCGCGGTGTACGCGCGCCGCTACACTCACAGGGCCCGGTTTCCTTCACCATGACCCTGACCCAAAGCCTGCTCGTCATTGGCCTGCTCATCGCAGCCAGTGCATTCTTTTCGATGGCAGAGATTTCACTGGCTGCCGCGCGCCGCCTGCGCCTGCGCCAGATGGCTGACGAGGGCGACGCCCGCGCCGGCCGTGTGTTGCGCCTGCAGGAGCAGCCGGGAGACTATTTCACCGTGGTGCAGGTCGGCCAGAACGCGGTGGCCATCCTGGGAGGCATCGTCGGCGAAGGCGCATTGAGCCCGCATTTCACCGCGCTGTTCGGTCTGTGGCTTTCGGATGGCAGCGCGCAGAACATCGGCTTTCTGGCGTCGTTCCTGATCATCACCTCGCTGTTCATTCTTTTTTCCGACCTTTTTCCCAAGCGCCTGGGCATGGCCGAGCCGGAAAACCTGGTGGTGCGGCTGGCGCAGCCCATGGTGTTTTTGATGACCGTGCTGCGCCCGCTCGTGTGGTTCTACAGCAAGGGCGCAGATGCCCTGTTTCGCCTGCTGGGCCTGTCGTCCCTGCGGGACGAGCGCATCACCTCCGACGACATTCTGGCCATGATGGAAGCCGGTGCGCGCGCGGGCGTGCTGGCTGCGCGCGAGCGGCGGGTCATCACCAATGTGTTCGAGCTGGATACCCGCATGGTGTCGAGCGCCATGTCGCCCCGCGACCGCATTGCGTTCTTCCTGCGCGACGAGCCGGACGCCGTGATCCGCCTGCGCATCGCCGCCGAACCCTTCTCGACCTACCCCGTGTGCGAGGGCGACATCGACCATGTGGTGGGCTACGTGGACGCCAAGGACCTGTTCCAGCGCGTGCTGAACAACCAGCCCATTTCGCTGGCCGACGACAGCCTGGTGCGCAAGGTGCTCATCGTGCCCGACCGGCTCACGCTGTCCGAGGTGCTGGAGCAGTTCCGCCAGGTGCACGAGGACTTTGCCGTCATCGTCAACGAATACAGCCTGGTGGTGGGCGTGGTCACGCTCAATGACGTGATGAGCACGGTGATGGGCGATCTGGTGGGCCCGGCCGATGAAGAGCAGATCGTGCGGCGCGATGAAAACTCGTGGCTCATCGATGGCGTCACCCCGGTGGAGGATGTGCTGCATGCGCTGGGCCTGGATGAATTGCCGCACAGCGACCAATACGAAACCCTGGCCGGCTTTCTGATGGTGATGCTGCGCCGCGTGCCCCGGCGCACCGACAGCGTGAACTGGGGCGGCTACAAGTTCGAGGTGGTGGACGTGGACAGCTTCCGCGTCGATCAGGTGATGGTGTCGCGCC
>WOZN01000095.1 GCA_011620245.1 Acidovorax sp. | reverse complement strand
TGGACGAAGTGGACAAGGCGTTGGAGGCGCGGGGCTACAGCTTCGCGCGCTACGCTGACGACTGCAACGTTGTAGGCAGCATCAGATACGCCTTTGCCGATGACATGTTTTGTTAGCCGCACTCAGGGCAGCGCCGGAATGAATGTTCCCAACGACGAGAAGGGGCTCGACACCACCGTTGGCTCATCGATGCCGAAAATGAACCGGTACAGGCAGGAATTCCGACCCGCCAGCCCGGAGCGCATGGCGTGGGCGCCAATGAGGTAGGGTTGGCGGGCGGGTTGTACCGCGTGGTTGATGGGGCCGGCTTCTTGAAACGGGAAGCCCAGGCGGTTGAGCATTCGTGACAACGACGGCTCCATGGCTGCGTAGCAGTGGGTAATACCGTGCACGCTGGCCAAGCGGAACATTTCTCGATACAAGCCCAGGGCAACGGTGGGCCCATCGCGTTGGATCTTTTTGTTGAAGTCTTCGGCTGTGTCTGAGGACAGGGCGGACCCTACCCATTGCGTGTCGCGCCGATAACGTCGCAGTTTGCTCGAAATGGCCAGGCGGCTAATTTCACCCACCAGATCAAGATCAACCTCCGACCTCAACTGGCTGTGCAGTTTGTAGCGCGACAGCACATTGAGACCTCGTGGGCTGGGGAGGATGAGGCGAGCGCATCCCATGGCTTCACCTGTCTCTGTCGAGCGGCACAAGACGTGAACGCTGTGCGCGTCGAAATCGTCGGTCTCCAAGAGGCGTTTGCCCGACTGGTCGCCGCAAGACGGTATGCGGCCAAGCTCAGCGCAAAAAACTTCATGCCTCAGTGCACAGTACTCTGCGTACTCTTCGGTGCCCGGATGCACGACCGAGTATTCATATTTTTGCGACAGCATCCATGCCCTCCATAATGCGCCCGAAGGCACCCGGTCCGTGTAATGTATATAGATGGTGCAAACGCATTCCCAAGGCGGTGACCATACCTTGATCAAGCCCGTTTTCGGGCGCAGAAATGTAATTCCGCAGTCGGAATGTAAGCCTGCTTGGCCGGGGTTTTTTGTGCATTCGGCTGCAGGCGTCTCCTGCCGGGGCAGAGTAACCAATCAGTTTTTCATGGTGCGTTGCTCTACCCGCGCCGCATGAAACGGGCGCGCCCCAAGCCAGCGGCCGCTGCCCGCGCAAGGGCAGCCCCGCTGCACTGGCGGCGTCCCTCTTTCAGGGGCTGAGGGCCGCGGCTCCAAGCCTGCCTGCGCAGGCCTGGACGGCTCCGGAAGAGCTGCCGCCTCTGGCGGCTGCACGGAGGCGCGAAGCGCCAGAGAGGGTGGTTTTATCTCAGCTTATTCGACTGAGCCATGACACGACGAATGACTCCATCTGGCGACTGGCGGTCGCGGTTGAGCAGGTGTGGTCTGCCCCTTGGATGTGTTGCAGCGACAGGCAAGGCTGCTCCAGCGAACCTTCCCACCGTGCGTTGCTTTGGGCAAGTGCCTGAAACTCTTTCGCGCCGAGATCGCGTTCGCTGAGCATCAGCAGGATGGGCCCAGGAAAGGCCTTCCAGCCTTCTGCCATGGCATCTTGAAAGCCGAATGGCACCAGGGCCGTGCGGTGCATGGCGCGCAAATTCTGGCCGAGGCCTCGCAGCGCCTGCCATCCCACCTGCCCATTCAGCAACTTGCGCCAGAAAGAAGGATCCAGGAACCTTTGACCGTAGTAGTGCTTGACCCGTGCGCGGGCCAGTCCGGCTTCGGAGCGTACCCAGGGGTTGAGCAAGGCCAGGCCTGCTACGCGGGGGTCGCGGGTGGCCTGCATATAGAGCAGGCTGGCCGATGCACCGTCGCACAAACCCCAGAGCACGACCTTGTCCACCTTGACGTGCTGGCCGTGCATGGCGTCGATGGCGGCGGCGATATGGGGGGCTGAGTCTTCAAACGGTACGGGGTCTCCCGGGCTATCGCCCATGCCGGGGAAGTCAAAGCGCAACACGGGGTAGCCTGCGGCAGCGAGAAAGCGGGCGAGTTGTACGAACTGCCTGTGGCTGCCCACCCGGTATTGCGCGCCGCCCACGACAATCACTACGCCTGTGGTTTGCTGCGGTGTTTGCGGCGCGGGCAGGCTGACGATGCCCAGCATGTCCTGGGCGTCGGGGCCGGGGATGACCAGGGCTTGCTCTTGGCTGCTCATGGCGTCGCTGCTGGCGCAGCAGTTCTGGCCAGCGTGTCGAGCGTGGCCTGCAACAGGGCGGGGGCTTCGCAGGTGGCCACGGTCTGCCAAAAGAGCGGACCCGTGAGCACCTGTGCAGACACCGTCCAGCCGGCATCGCGCCAGACGGTGAGCTGCCTTTCTGAGGCCGGACTCAAAACGGACTCTGCCTGGGCTGACATTTCCAGCCAGACCAACTGCCCAGGTGGCAGCCGGGGGGGCTGGAGCCGCGCCGCAGCCAGGCCCCGCGCCAGCGCCGGGTTCAGGGTGTAGCCGGCAATGTCCACGGTCTGGCCGTTGTCCAGCATATGCGCTGGCGTCTGCCCGCTGGCCTTGGCAGCGTCCAGCCACTGGCTTGCCGTGTGCAGCCGCAGAAACTGCTGCAGCATCTGCTGCCCGCTGATTGCGGGCTGCCAGAGCAGCAAATGGCACCGCTCGGTCAGGCCGTTCGCAAGCGCTGTGGCCAGTAATGCGCCAGCGCGCATGCCCCAAAGCCACAGCGGTCCGCTGCCATGTTCTCGCAACCAGTGGTGCGCATGCTGCGCGTCCTGCAGCCAGGCCTCCCAGGTAGCGTCGGCAAAGCTGCCTTCGCTGTCGCCGCAGCCCAGCAGGTCGATCTGCAGCACGCTATATCCAGCTTGGGCGAGAGCACGCGCCTGCTGCGCCACCACGCGCCGTGTGCAGTTGAGTTCTTCGGCAAACGGGTGCAGATACAGAACTCGCCCCTGCGGCGCGGCGCCTTGCGCGGGGTGGAACAGGCAAAAGCGCTGCCCGGTGCCGGTCGGCAGGAAGAATGCCTGCGGCAG
>WOZN01000030.1 GCA_011620245.1 Acidovorax sp. | reverse complement strand
TGAACACCCTGGTGCAGCACGGCCACGTGCGCTATGTGGGCCTGTCCAACTGGGCGGCCTGGCAGGTCATGAAAGCCATCGGCATCACCCAGGCGCGGCAGCTGTGCCCCATCACCTCACTGCAGGCCCACTACACCCTGGTCGGCCGTGACCTGGAACGCGACATCGTCCCGATGCTCGAATCCGAAAAAGTCGGTCTGATGGTGTGGAGCCCGCTGGCCGGCGGCTATCTCTCCGGCAAATACGAAGGCCCGAACGTTTCGGAAGAAAACCGGCGCGCCAAGTTCGACTTTCCGCCCGTCAACCGGGAGCGGGGCAGCAAAGTCATCGAGGTGATGCGCAAGATTGCCGCCGGCAAGCAAATCGACGGCCAACCCGTCACCGTGGCCGCCATCGCGCTGGCCTGGCTGCTGCACCAGAACGCCGTGACCAGCATCCTCCTGGGCGTCAAGCGCCCCGAACAGCTCAAGGACAACATCCTGGCGGCCCAGGTGCGCCTGTCGGCGGACGAGTTGGCAGCCCTGGACGAAGTCAGCCGCCTGCCGCAGGAGTATCCGGGCTGGATGATCAAGAGAATGGCGGAGTATCGGGATCACATGAAGGCATGACATCCTGGCGGCCAGGGGGCCATCGGCTCATCCCTTGCCGCCCTTTTTCTCCCCTATTGATGCGAGGCCATCATGTCTATCGATCTTCAAAACCTGACGCTTACCGAACATCACAGCCGCTACCCAGCCATCGACCCGGCCTCGACCTTGAAAGGCAGCGCCGCCGGCAAGGTACTCTTCATCACCGGCGCCTCGAAGGGCATCGGACGCGCCACGGCGCTGGCCTTTGCCGAGGCCGGCGCCAAGGCCGTCTATCTGACCGCCCGCTCACAAGCCGAACTCGAAGCGACGCGCGACCTCGTCCGGCAGACGAATCCGGACACCGAGTGCGCTTTTTCGACCTGCGATGTGACGCGGCCGGAACAGGTGGAAGCGGCCGTTGCCGATTGCGTGCAGAAATTCGGCGCCATCGACGTGGCCGATGCCAATGCCGGCTACCTGGCCCAGTGGACGAAGATCGGCGAGTCGGATCCGGCGAGCTGGTGGCACACCTGGGAAGTGAATGTGCGTGGCGCCTATCACGTCATCCGCTTTTGCATGCCGCACTTGATCGCCTCGGCAAAGAAATGGGCCGCCCAGGGCCTGAGCGGCGGCCATTTGATTCTGCTCTCGTCGATCGGCGCCCAGCGCCTGGCCCCGACGGCGTCGGACTACCAGACTTCCAAGCACGCGATCAACCGGCTCTGCGAATTTGTCCATGTGGATCACGGCCAGGACGGCATCAAATGTTTCGCCATCCATCCCGGCGGGGTCGCCACCGAACTCGGGCGGAACATGCCCGAGGACCGGCATGTGTACCTCACCGACAGCCCGGAGCTGGCCGCCGGTTTCATCGTCTGGCTCGCCGCCGGCAAGGCGGATTGGGCCTCGGGGCGTTATCTGAGCGCCAATTGGGATGTGCAGGAGCTCGCCGCGCTCAAGGACGGGATCCTGCGCGACGATCTATTGGTGAACCGCCTGCGCACCCAGGCGTGACTGGGGCCTTGCCGTGCCACCCCGAGCTGCCGGTGTTCGAGGTCATGGAGCCCCGGCGTTCGCGGGCTTTCTATCCAGTCGTTATAAAATCCGCGAAAGCCAGAACCGGGCTGCCTGCCTCCGCGGTTTACCCCGGGGCTGCAGAAAGGGCCGGGGCTGGCGCATTCCGGTTGTTCGATGATGAAAGCATGTCCAATGATGAAGACAACACTGCGGCGCACGACCGTTGCCTGCTTGCTGGCCACACTGGGGGTGGCCGAATCATGCTGTCTATGCGGATGAGTTAGCGGTGGCGGCGGGGGGGCATGGATGGGTATCACAGCCTGTCCCTGAATTACCAGGCAATATCAACATAAAGGACACCCATGTTTATTGCATGGCCAGCGGGGGGACTGGCTTTTCGGCAGGAATGCGGCCCTGCTTAGCTGGGGCGAAACGGTCAGGCGTGCGTGGCATGCCCCTCAATCGCCATGCGAGCAATGAAGCCTGAACGGGTTTCGCCAGCACTTCGCGCCAGCACATCCAAACGGTGCAACACCCGGCGCGGCAGGCTGATGTTCACGCGCTCAATGGTTTCATCCAGCATGGCCGGGTCAATCTTCACCAGCGCCCACAGCCAGCCCTCAAACTCAGGGTTTGCGGAGCGCTAGGCGTCAATGCTTGATGGAGCAGGTATGTCCTCGCCAGCGTCCAGCGCGACCTCAATCCAGGCCGTTATCGCTTCTTCGGCCTGAATCATGGCTTCTTCGAGCGTGTCGCCAGCAGAAAAGCAGCCAGGCAGGTCGGGCACGACTACACCCCACGCGGTCGTGTCGTTTCCAGGTTCAATGACAATGGGATAACGCATGGTTGTACCTCTCAGATTCCGGCTTGTTTGCGGATGGTTTTGACAAGGCCAAGACCCAAGTCCTTTTTTGGATGGGGCACCACTACATGGCCGGGGCGTGCGGGGTGTTTGAATACATGGTGTGAGCCATTCACCCGGGCAAGTTTCCAGCCAGCGCGTTGCAATTCACGTATCAGGTCTGCACTTGTCATTTGTGTGTATGGTACACATTGATGAACATTTGGGCAAGTAAATCAATACAAAGGACACCCATGTTTTGTATGGGGTTGTGAGTGCGTGGATGGCACGCTTGCCATCAGGCCTGCCACGCAAGATTGCGCAGCAGTCGTGTATCGGTCTGCAGGGACTGGGGCGCGCCAATGATGATGCGGGCGAAATCCGGATGGCGTGGATTGATGAGGACGTTGCGCTCTGCGGGCACCACCGCACTGGGTACGCTCAGCACGGCGGTCTGCAGGTTCAAAAGGACACCCACTTTAGAATGTCACAGCGGAAGACGCCCGGTTTGATTGCGGCGAGCCACGGTTCACCTCCGTCGGCGTGTTGGACGGCCGGATGGTTATAGTGGT
>WOZN01000231.1 GCA_011620245.1 Acidovorax sp. | reverse complement strand
GCACCCCGATCACGGCACCGGCGGGCGCATCCAACTGCCGTTTTTAGGTTCAAACATTGCCTACGATAGCCACGGAGATTTGATTGGTCTAATATTTAATCGTCGAATAGTGATTCGTTATTGTTATCGGCAAATCGCAAAAATGCAGGGGATTTTCAACGCATGCGTAGCAAATACAAGCCTGATTGGCAACTTGTCTCAGATAAAACCCGTTCGCCCTGAGCTTGGCCTGTCCTGAGCCTGTCGAAGGGTCGAAGGGCCGCACCCAAGAGTGCCCCGGCTTCGACGGGCTCAGCCCGAACGGACAGGATAGTTATCTGAGACAAGTTGCCAGTCAAGAATACAAGGCAGCGATCATGATGATTTCGATATGAATTTGATATCAAGAAATGGAGCTCCATGGACCTGAGGCGGATCAAGCATTTTGTGGTGCTGTCGGAAACGTTGAACTTTCACCGGGCGGCAGAGCGGCTGCACATCGCGCAGCCCGCGCTGTCTGTATCGATCAGGAAACTGGAGGAAGAGCTGGGTGTGCAACTGTTCCTGCGCGCATCCAGCGGAGTCACTCTGACTGTGAGCGGCAAGATGGTGCTGCAGGAGGCGAAACAGCTGCTTTTTCATGGGGAGCAATTGACCGAGGCGGCCAGCAATTCCATGGACGGCACGGGCGGCCGTCTGGAGATCGGGTTCGTCGGGTCGGCTATTCACGGTCTGTTGCAGCGGCTGTTACCGCAGTTCCGCGTGGCCTACCCTGGCGTGGAGCTGGTGCTCAGAGAGGGAACGTCGATCAGCATCGTCCAGCAACTGGAGGATCGCAGTCTGGACGTGGGCCTGATTCGCGTGCCGTTGATGACGCCCACCAAAGCCACGATCGCAACGCTTGAAAAGGATATGTTCATGGCCGCGCTGCCTCGCGGGCATGCATTGGCAGCCAAGGGACCGCTGGCACTTGCCGAGCTGGCGAGCGAGCTTTTCATCATCTACTCGGCACAGCATCCCACGAGCAGCGCCGCCGGCCTGCACAGCGCCATGATGATTGCCTGCCAGACGGCTGGCTTTACCCCGCGCGTGGCCCAGCAAGCGGTGCAGATACAAACCGTTTTGGCCCTGGTGGAAAGCGGACTTGGGGTGGCGCTGGTGCCGTCGATCATGAAGCGCCATGTGAGCGAAAGAATCGTGTATCGCCAACTGATCGACATGCCAGAGCAGGCTTCGGTGGGGCTTGCACTGGCCTGCATGCCCGATTCAGAAAGCCCCGCGGCCGTCAACTTCAGAAAGCTTGCGCTGCAGGTGTTTGCGAGCCCACAGTGAATTTTCGATTTGGCCGCTGCCGTCGGTCACAGCCCCGCTACACCCGCCCGGGGTGGGCGGGGGCCTTTGGAAACTTTTTGACGGCCATGGCCTTGCTCCGGCTTACTTGCGCTGCGGCGGCATGTCCGTGCAGCTGCCGTGCGCCACTTCCGCCGCCATGCCTATGCTCTCACCGAGCGTGGGGTGCGGGTGGATGGTCTTGCCGATGTCCACTGCGTCGGCGCCCATTTCGATGGCCAGGGCAATCTCGCCGATCATGTCGCCGGCGTGGGTGCCGACGATGCCGCCGCCCAGGATCTTGCCGTGGCCATGGGCCTGCGGGCTGTCGTCGAACAGCAGCTTGGTCACACCCTCGTCGCGGCCATTTGCGATGGCGCGGCCGGATGCCGTCCAGGGGAACAGGCCCTTGCTGACCTTGATGCCCTGGGCTTTGGCCTGGTCTTCCGTGAGGCCGACCCAGGCCACTTCAGGGTCGGTGTAGGCCACCGATGGGATCACGCGGGCGTTGAAGGCGGCAGATGCCAGCTCCTTGTTGCCCTGCAACTCGCCGGCGATGACTTCGGCCGCCACATGCGCCTCGTGCACTGCCTTGTGCGCCAGCATGGGCTGGCCCACGATGTCGCCGATGGCAAAAATGTGCGGCACGTTGGTGCGCATCTGGATATCGACGTTGATGAAGCCACGGTCCGTCACGGCCACGCCGGCCTTGTCGGCAGCGATCTTCTTGCCGTTGGGGCTGCGGCCCACGGCCTGCAGCACCAGGTCGTACACCTGCGGCGCGGGGGCCGCAACGCTTGCGTTGCTTCCTGCCTCGCCCTCTTGCGCCGGGGCGAACGTCACCTCGATGCCTTCGGGTGTGGCCCTGGCGCCCACGGTTTTCGTCTTCAACATGATGCGGTCGAAGCGCCTGGCGTTCATTTTCTGCCAGATATTGACGAGGTCGCGGTCGGCGCCCTGCATCAGGCCGTCCATCATCTCGACCACATCGAGGCGCGCGCCCAGCGTGCTGTACACCGTGCCCATTTCCAGGCCGATGATGCCGCCGCCCAGGATCAGCATGCGCTTCGGAACATTCTGGAGCGCCAGGGCACCGGTGGAATCGACCACGCGCGGATCGTCGGGCATGAAGGGCAGGCGCACGGCCTGGCTGCCAGCGGCGATGATGGCTTTCTGGAAGGCGATGACCTTCTTGGTGCCGGTCTTGTCCTGGCCCGTGCCGGTGGTTTCTTCGACCTCGACATGGTTGGGGCCCACAAAGGCACCGTAGCCGCGCACGGTGGTCACCTTGCGCATCTTGGCCATGGCGGCCAGGCCGCCGGTGAGCTTGCCGATGACCTTTTCCTTGTGGCCGCGCAGGGTGTCCACATTGACGGTGGGGGCGCCAAAGTCGATGCCTGCCGCCGACAGGTGAGACACCTCATCCATGACGGCAGCGACATGCAGCAGCGCCTTGGACGGGATGCAGCCCACGTTCAGGCAGACGCCGCCCAGGGTGGCATAGCGCTCGACGATGATGACATTGAGCCCCAGGTCGGCCGCGCGGAAGGCGGCGCTGTAGCCGCCGGGGCCACCGCCGAGCACGAGCAGGTCGCAATCGAGATCGGCCATGCCTGCAAAGCCAGGTGCTACATAATTAATAGCTGCTTGCGCTTTATCTGCTTTTGTTTCAGGTATTTTTATATCTGAAACTGCCTTGGATTCAGCGCTGGCAGCTACATTTTCAGTAGCAGATGCCGGAGCCGCATCAAGGGTCTCCAGCGTCAGCAGCACCGAGCCTTCGGCGACCTTGTCGCCCAGCTTCACGCGCAGTTCCTTGACCACGCCCGCGTGGCTGGAAGGGATCTCCATGGATGCCTTGTCGGACTCCACGGTGATCAGGCTTTGCTCGGCCTTGATGGTGTCGCCGGGTTTGACCAGCACCTCGATGATGGTCACTTCGGCGAAGTCGCCGATGTCAGGCACCTTGATGTCAATGATTGCCATCTTTTGTCCAATCAGTTGGGGACAGAGCAAGGCGCTGCCTTGGTCTGTCCCGCAAGGTTCAGAGAAGGATGCGGCGGAAGTCCGCCAGCAGCGAGGCAAAGTACACGTTGAAGCGCGCGGCAGACGCGCCGTCGATCACGCGGTGGTCCCAGCTCAGGCTCAGGGGCAGCATGAGGCGCGGCGCAAACTGCTTGCCGTCCCACCGGGGCTCGATGCTGCTCTTGCACACGCCCATGATGGCGACTTCGGGGGCGTTGATGATGGGCGTGAAGTAACGCCCGCCAATGCCACCCAGCGAGCTGATGGAAAAGCAGCCGCCGGTCATGTCGGCCGGGCCCAGCTTGCCGTCGCGCGCCTTCCTGGCCAGGTCGCCCATCTCCTGGCTGATCTGCACGATGCCCTTCTTGTCGGCGTCACGGATGACGGGCACGACCAGGCCGTTGGGCGTGTCGGCGGCAAAGCCGATGTGGAAATAGTTCTTGAGCACCAGCTGGTCGCCGTCGAGCGAGCTGTTGAACTCGGGGAACTTCTTGAGCGCGGCCACGGCGACCCGGATCATGAAGGCGAGCATGGTGACCTTGACGCCGCTCTTCTCGTTTTCCTTGTTGAACTGAACGCGGAAGGCTTCGAGGTCGGTGATGTCCGCATCGTCGTGGTTGGTGACATGCGGGATGACGACCCAGTTGCGGTGCAGGTTGGCGCCGCTGATCTTCTTGATGCGCGAGATATCCTTGCGCTCCACGGGGCCGAACCTGGCGAAATCCACCTTGGGCCAGGGCAGCAGCTCCAGGCCCATACCGGAACCACCCGCCACTGCGGGCGCCTTGGCGGCTTGCGCCTTGGTCTGCGCGGCGCCGCTCATCACCTGCCTGGTGAAAGCCGCCACGTCGTCCTGCGTGATGCGGCCTTTGGGGCCGCTGCCTTTGACTTCGTCGAGCGGCACACCGAGTTCGCGGGCAAATTTGCGCACCGAGGGGCTGGCATGCGGCAGGCCTGCCGTGGGCGTGCCGGGCTGGTGGGCTGGCATGGCCACCGATGCCACGGCAGCCACAGGCGCTGCTGCTGCGGCGGCGGCGGCGACTGCAGGGGCTGCAGATGCAGCCACAGGCGCTTGCGCGGGTGCGGCAGCTGCAACGGGTGCGGGCATTGCAGCACCTTGCAGCACGGCCACCAGGTCGCCGATATTGACGGTGTCACCAATCTTGACCTTCAGCTCCTTGAGCACGCCAGCGGCGGGTGAAGGGATCTCCATGGAGGCCTTGTCGGACTCGACGGTGAACAGCGACTGATCCCGCTCGATGGTGTCGCCAGCCTTGGCCAGCAGCTCGATGACGGTGACGTCCTTGAAGTCGCCAATGTCGGGCACGCGCACTTCGATGGCACCAGCGACGGCACCAGCGCCGGCCGCAGGCGCGGCGGCCGGTGCCGCAGGCGCTTGCATTTCGATAGCTGTCGGCGCTTGTGCAGCGGGCGCTGGGGCCGATTTTTGTTCAGAAACGGTGGCCTCGCCCGCAGCCTCCAGCACGGCGATCACGCTGCCCTGCCTGACCTTGTCACCGACCTGCACACGCAGCTCTTTGACGACGCCAGCATGGCTCGAAGGAATCTCCATCGATGCCTTGTCCGACTCCACCGTGATCAGCGACTGCTCGGCCTTGACGGTATCGCCGGGCTTGACCAGCAATTCGATCACGCCGACTTCGTCGAAGCCACCGATGTCCGGAACCTGGATTTCTACCAATGCCATGTTATGCCTCCTGCCGGGCCGCCTCGAAGGAGGCATGCGCCCCCTCGGGGGGCAGCGAATGGATATGAGCGCGGGGGTTCAAGGTTTGTCTCCGTTGCGGTTTACGCGTACAGCGGGTTGACCTTGTCGGCCTGGATGTTGTACCTGGCAATCGCCTCTGCCACCCGGGTGGCGGGCAATACGCCGTCTTCGCTCAGCGCCTTGAGGGCGGCCACGACGATGTAATGGCGGTTGACCTCGAAATGCTCGCGCAGCTTGCTGCGGAAGTCGCTGCGGCCAAAGCCGTCGGTGCCCAGCACCTTGTAGGTGCGGCCCTTGGGGATGAAAGGACGGATCTGCTCGGCATAGGCCTTCATGTAGTCGGTGGATGCGACCACCGGGCCGCAGCTGTTGCCCAGCTGCTGCGCCACAAACGGCACACGCGGGGTTTCCAGCGGGTGCAGCAGGTTCCAGCGGTCGGCGTCCTGGCCTTCGCGGGTGAGCTCGTTGAAGCTGGGGCAGCTCCACACATCGGCCTGCACGCCCCAGTCGGCCGCCAGCAGGGTTTGTGCAGCCAGCGATTCGCGCAGGATGGTGCCCGAGCCCAGCAGCTGCACACGCTTGTCACCGGCAACAGAGCTGCCCTGCGGTGGCACTGCACCCGGCTTGCACAGGTACATGCCCTTGATGATCTGCTCTTCGGTGCCCGCCGTGAGGCCGGGCATGGGGTAGTTCTCGTTGAGCAGCGTGATGTAGTAGAAGACGTTTTCCTGCTGCTCGACCATGCGCTTGAGGCCCCGGTGCATGATCACGGCCACTTCATGTGCGAAGGTGGGGTCGTAAGTCACGCAGTTGGGGATGGTGTTGGCCAGGATATGGCTGTGGCCATCTTCGTGCTGCAGGCCTTCGCCGTTGAGCGTGGTGCGCCCCGAGGTGCCGCCCAGCAGGAAACCGCGCGCCTGCATGTCGCCCGCCGCCCAGGCCAGGTCGCCAACGCGCTGGAAGCCGAACATCGAGTAATACACGTAAAACGGCACCATGATGCGGTTGTTGGTGCTGTAGCTGGTGGCCGCAGCAATCCAGCTGGCCATGCCGCCGGCTTCGTTGATGCCTTCTTGCAGGATCTGGCCGGCCTTGTCTTCGCGGTAATACATCACCTGGTCGCGGTCGACCGGGGTGTACAGCTGGCCCTTGGGGTTGTAGATGCCGATCTGGCGGAACAGGCCTTCCATGCCGAAGGTGCGGGCCTCGTCCACCAGGATGGGCACCACGCGGGGGCCCAGGGCCTGGTCGCGCAGCAACTGGATGAGAAAGCGCACATAGGCCTGTGTGGTGGATATCTCGCGGCCCTCGGCCGTGGGGTCGAGGATGGCCTTGAAGGTTTCGATGGCGGGCACGGTGAAATGCTCGTCGGCCTTCACGCGGCGCTTGGGCAGGTAGCCGCCCAGCGCCTTGCGGCGCTCATGCAGGTACTTGATTTCGGGCGTGTCGTCGGCAGGTTTGTAATACGGAATCTTGTGCAGTTCGCTGTCCGGAATCGGGATGTCGAACCGGTCGCGGATGTACTTGATGTCTTCGTCGCTGAGCTTCTTGGTCTGGTGGACGGTGTTCTTGCCTTCACCGGCCTTGCCCATGCCGTAGCCCTTGACGGTTTTGACCAGCAGCACCGTGGGCTGGCCCTTGTGCCCGTTGGCAGCATGGAAGGCCGCGTAGACCTTGGTGGGCTCGTGGCCGCCAC
This sequence comes from Acidovorax sp., assembly GCA_011620245.1. Taxonomy (GTDB): domain Bacteria; phylum Pseudomonadota; class Gammaproteobacteria; order Burkholderiales; family Burkholderiaceae_C; genus Acidovorax. Next base: position 7,713 of record WOZN01000231.1, on the reverse strand, counting down.
GGCGCAACTCGAACACTTCCTCGTCGGTCATGTGCTCGACGAGCTGCAGCGTCTCGGGGTATTTGCCAAAGAAGTTCTTGCGCACAAAGGCGCCGTCGTTGGCCTTCATGGCCTGGTAGTCGCCGTCGAGCGTCTCCATCATCAGTTGCCTGAGCTTGCCGGTCTTGTCGCGGGCCAGCAGCGCATCCCAGCCGGCGCCCCACAGCAGCTTGATGACGTTCCAGCCGCTGCCACGGAATTCGCCTTCGAGCTCCTGCACGATCTTGCCGTTGCCGCGCACCGGGCCGTCCAGGCGCTGCAGGTTGCAGTTGACCACGAACACCAGGTTGTCGAGGCTCTCACGGGCTGCCAGGCCGATGGCGCCCAGGGATTCGGGCTCGTCCATCTCACCGTCGCCGCAGAACGCCCAGACCTTGCGGTTTTCGGTGTTGGCAATGCCGCGTGCATGCAGGTACTTCAAGAAACGCGCCTGATAAATGGCCATCAGCGGGCCCAGTCCCATCGAGACGGTGGGGAACTGCCAGAACTCGGGCATCAGCTTGGGATGCGGGTAGCTGGAAAGGCCCTTGCCGTCCACTTCCTGGCGGAATCTGTCGAGCTGCTCTTCGTTCAGGCGGCCCTCCAGGTAGGCGCGGGCGTAGATGCCGGGCGAGCTGTGGCCCTGGATGTAGAGCAGGTCACCGCCGTGGCCCTCGCTCTCGGCATGCCAGAAATGGTTGAAACCCGCACCAAACATGCTGGCCAACGAGGCAAACGATCCGATGTGTCCGCCCAGGTCGCCGCCGTCGGCGGGGTTCAGGCGGTTGGCGCGCACGACCATGGCCATGGCGTTCCAGCGCATGTAGGCGCGCAGGCGCTTCTCGATGGCGATGTTGCCCGGGCAATGGGCTTCCTGCTCGGGCTCGATGGTGTTCACATAGCCCGTGTTGCCCGAAAACGGCATGTCGATGCTGTTCTGGCGGGCGTGTTCGAGCAACTGTTCCAGCAGGTAGTGGGCACGCTCCGGCCCCTCTTTTTCGATGACGGCGGAGAGCGCATCCATCCACTCCCGGGTTTCCTGCTGGTCAATATCCTGCGCAGATGCGGCGCCGTTTCCGGCCATGGGGGCGGGCTGAGCTGACATGCTTGTCTCCTGCATATAGGGCTGCAATTTGGTACGTTGGGCCTAGTTTCGCATATTTTTTATAATTTCAAATAGTGCTTTTTCATTTTGCATAATGAAATATTGCCGCATGTGCACATGCAAGGCACAAGGCATAAGCCCACCCCTCCTCTACACTTGCCATATGGACCAAACCCCCGCCACCGCCGCGCCAGCGACACCCATGCCCCCCCAGGCGCATGGGTGGCGCAGATGGTGGCGCGGCCTCTCACCCGCCCGCCAGGACCGGTTTGCGGCACTGGCGCCCCTGGCCGCCGTGCTGCTGTTCATGGCGGCCATCGTGACAGCCTTCTGGTATCTGCGGGCCGAGGAAATAGAGCGCGAACACGAAGCCCTCAAGCGCGATGTGGAATACGCCCAGCAACGCGTGCGCCTGCGCCTGCTGGAACGCCAGGAACAACTGATGCGCATTGCACGCGACCTGTCCAATCAGGACCTGGATCGCGCCGAATTTGTCGGCCGGGCCGAATCCCTGATCAGCCAATACCCCGAACTGCAGGCCATCACCTGGATCGATGAAAAGCGGCGCATCCGCGCCAGCCATGCCGCCCCCACGCTGGGCAGCAGCAAGTTGCGCGTGGCCGGTGAAATGCTTGCCTCCGGCGAGACCGCAGGCACCTACGAGCTGGCGCGCGACCTCCAGCAACCCGTGTATGCGCAGCCCACCGCCATACCAGGCGGCTCCACACCCCTGCTGCAACTGCATGTGCCCCTGAACCAGCAGGGAAAATTCAGCGGCGTGGTGCTGGGGGAATATTCCATTGACAGCCTGTTGCGCTACGGCACCCCCACCGAGGTGCTGGCACGCTACGCCGTCACGCTGCTCGATGGCAAAGGTCAGGTGCTCGCCGGCACGCCGCTGGGCCGCAGCAACCCGGGCACCCAGCTGCTGCCGTGGAGCCCGGGTGCCAATGAATACGAAGTGCCCGTCTCGCCGGTCGGTAACGGTCTGGTGCTGCGTGCGCAGGCCTACCGCACATCGCTGGGCGTGGTGGGTAACGGCTTATTCTGGCTGGTGGGCGCGCTCAGCGCCATGACGGCCTGGATGCTGATTGCCACCTGGCGCCATACCCGCAGGCGCATGCAGGCCCAAGAGGCGCTGGTGGTGGAAACCAACTTCCGCCGGGCCATGGAAAACTCCATCCTCACCGGCATGCGCGCGCTGGATATGGAGGGGCGCATCACCTATGTGAATGCAGCGTTCTGCCAGATGACGGGGTGGAGCGCAGCCGAACTGGTGGGCCTGGCAGCCCCTTTCCCCTACTGGCCCGAATCAGACTATGAGACGCTGCATGCCAAGCTGCGCGACGAGATCAGCGGCAAAACCGTGGCGGGCGGGTTTCGTATCCGCGCGCGGCGCAAGAACGGCACGCTGTTTGATGCGCGCCTGTATGTGTCGCCGCTGATCGACGCCCATGGCCTGCAAACCGGCTGGATGACTTCGATGACCGATATCACCGAGCCCAACCGCATCCGCGAACAGCTGTCGGCATCCTACGAGCGCTTCACCATCGTGCTGGAGTCGCTCGACGCCTCGGTGTCGGTGGCACCGCTGGGCAGCCAGGAACTGCTGTTTGCCAACAAGCTCTACCGCCAGTGGTTTGGCTCGCAAACCGTCGGCCACCTGCAGCTGGTGGCCCAGGCGGGCGTGGTGCCGGCGGCGGGCAGCAACCCTGTGGGCGTGGACGACGAAGACGGTCTGATGGGCCTGCCCACCGACTCGCTGACCAGCGCGCGCACCGAAAACGCCGAAATCTACCTGCCCGGGCTGGGCAAATGGCTGGAAGTGCGCTCACGCTACCTCAGCTGGGTGGACGGGCGCCTGGCCCAGATGGTGATTGCCACCGACATCACCCTGCGCCGCCAGGCCCAGGAGCAGGCGGCGCGCCAGGCCGAGCGGGCCCAGTCGGTCAGCCGCCTGATCACCATGGGCGAGATGGCATCGAGCGTGGCGCACGAGCTCAACCAGCCGCTCACGGCCATCAACAATTACTGCAGCGGCATGGTCTCGCGCATCCAGAGCGGCCAGATCACCGAAGAAGCCCTGCTTGCCGCCCTGCAAAAGACGGCCCACCAGGCGCAGCGCGCGGGGCAGATCATCCAGCGCATCCGTGCCTTCGTGAAAAAAAGCGAACCCAATCATGCACTGGCCGATGTGCATTCGATAGTGAACGAGGCCGTCGAGCTGGCCGACATCGATCTGCGCCGCCACAACGTGCGCCTGACCCACTACATCGCCGCGCGGCTGTCCCCCGTGATGGCCGACACCATCCTCATCGAGCAGGTGCTGGTCAACCTCATGAAAAACGGGGCCGAAGCCATCCAGATGGCCAACCGCCCCATTTCCAACCGCAGCGTGGAGCTGCGCGTGGTGCCCAGGCATATCGACGACCGCGATGTGGTGGAGTTTTCCGTGCAGGACACAGGCAAGGGGATGGCACCCGAGGTGCTTGAGCACCTGTTCGAGGCCTTTTTCTCCACCAAGCAGGAAGGCATGGGCATGGGCCTGAACCTGTGTCGCAGCATCGTCGAATCGCACCACGGCCGAATGCGGGCGGAGAACCTCTACAATGCCAGCGAGGTCACAGGTTGCCGGTTCTCCTTCTGGCTTCCGCTTGCCAAGCCTGTGGATGCCACTACAGATTCTGTAGCGAATGCACGAACCCCAAGGACAATTGCATGAGTTTGATTCCGAAAAAAGGCACCGTTTACGTAGTGGACGACGACGAGGCAGTTCGCGACTCGCTGCAGTGGCTGTTGGAGGGCAAGGACTACCGGGTGCGCAGCTTTGATTCGGCCGAAACCTTTCTCTCGCGCTACGACCCGCACGAGGTGGCCTGCCTGATCGTGGACATCCGCATGGGTGGCATGACAGGGCTGGAGCTTCAGGACCGGCTGATCGAACGCAAGTCGCTCTTGCCCATCGTGTTCGTCACCGGCCACGGCGACGTGCCGATGGCCGTCAACACCATGAAAAAAGGTGCGCTCGATTTCATCCAGAAGCCTTTTGATGAAGAAGAACTCGTCGGGCTGGTGGAACGCATGCTGGACCATGCCCGCGAAGCCTTTGCCGGCTACCAGCAGGCCGCCAGCCGCGACGCGCTGTTGTCCAAGCTGACGGGCCGCGAAGCCCAGGTGCTCGAGCGCATCGTCGCCGGCCGCCTGAACAAGCAGGTCGCCGACGACCTGGGCATCAGCATCAAGACGGTGGAAGCGCATCGCGCCAACATCATGGAAAAGCTCAACGCCAACACCGTTGCCGATCTGCTCAAGATTGCACTGGGCCAGAACGCCCTCAAGGGTTGATTGCCCACTTCACTTTCACCTTTCACTATTGGGACTGATGCAAACAAGGATGCCCCAACGGTACCTGCCTTTGTGGCAGGCGGCTTGCCTGGGCCTGTTTTGCGTAAGTCATGGCTATTTTCATGACTATTTCATAGCATGTAGCGCTTATGGATAAAGCGCTACAGGCCAATTTGACCTGTATTTTCTGACATGACCGCACAACTGATCGACGGCAACGCCCTCTCCCGCCAACTGCGCGCCCAAGTCGCCGAGCGCGCCCTCTCCCTCAAGGCCCGTGGCGTCACGCCCGGTCTGGCTGTGGTGCTGGTGGGCGACAACCCGGCCTCCCAGGTGTACGTGCGCAACAAGGTCAAGGCCTGTCACGACGCCGGACTGCATTCGGTGCTGGAGCAGTACCCGGCTGACCTGAGCGAGGCCGAGCTGCTGGCGCGCGTCGATGCCCTCAACAACGACCCGGCCATCCACGGCATCCTGGTGCAGCTGCCGCTGCCCGCGCATATCGACGCGCAGAAGGTGATCGAGGCCATCTCGCCCGCCAAGGACGTGGACGGCTTTCACATCGCCAACGCCGGCGCGCTCATGACCGGCATGCCGGGCTTCTGGCCCTGCACGCCCTACGGCTGCATGAAGATGCTCGAATCGCTCAATGATGGCCAAGGCTACGGCCTCCAGGGCAAGCACGCCGTGGTCATTGGCCGCAGCAACATCGTGGGCAAGCCCATGGCGCTGATGCTGCTGCAAAAAGATGCCACCGTGACCATCTGCCACTCGCGCACGCCCGACCTCAAGGCCCAGACGCTGCAGGCCGACGTGATCGTCGCCGCCGTGGGCAAGCGCAACCTGCTCACGGCCGACATGGTCAAGCCCGGCGCCGTGGTGATCGACGTGGGCATGAACCGCAACGACGAGGGCAAGCTGTGCGGCGACGTGGATTTCGGCGGTGTCAAGGAAGTGGCCGGCTGGATCACCCCTGTACCGGGAGGGGTAGGCCCCATGACCATTACCATGCTGCTGGTCAACACACTGGAAGCCGCCGAGCGCGCTGCGGGCACCTGAACCCCGCCATTGATCGCGGCCTCGCAACTTGAACCTGCGCCACACGGCGCCATCTGAATCGCATGAGCAACCCCCTCCTCGACTTCTCCGACCTTCCCCGGTTTGACCGGATCACACCCGACGACGTGGGCCCTGCGGTGGACATGCTGCTGGAAAAGGCCAACGCCGCCCTGGAAACAGTCACGGCCCCCGATTTTCCGGCCCGCTGGGATGCCATTGCAAAGGTGCTGGACGTCGCCACGGAGCATCTGGGCACCGCCTGGGGGGCCATCAGCCATCTGAACAGTGTGGCCGACACACCGGAGCTGCGGGCCGCCTACAACGCGGCATTGCCCCGGGTCACCGAATTCTGGACCCGCCTCGGGGCCGATGAGCGCCTGTATGCCAAGTACAAGGCGATTGACCCCGCCACCCTGACCCCCGAGCAACGCCAGGCCCACAAGAACGCCGTGCGCAATTTTGTCCTCAGCGGCGCCGAGCTCACCGGGGCCGCCAAAGAGCGTTTTGCGCAGATCCAGGAACGGCAGGCCGAGCTGAGCCAGAAATTCAGTGAGAACGCGCTCGATGCCACCGACGCCTTTGCCTACTACGCCACGGCGCAAGAACTCGATGGCGTGCCTGCCGACGTGCAGCAAACGGCACTGGCGGCGGCCCAGGCGGAGGGCAAGAGTGGCTACAAGCTCACGCTCAAGATGCCCTGCTATCTGCCGGTGATGCAGTTCGCCACCCGCAGCGCCCTGCGCGAAACGATGTACCGCGCCTATGTGACGCGCGCTTCCGACCAGGCCGAAGGTGAAGCCAGGCGCTTCGACAATTCGGCGCTCATCCGTGAAATTCTGATGCTGCGCCGCGAAGAAGCACGCCTGCTCGGGTACGACAATTTCGGACAGGTGTCCGTGGTGCCCAAGATGGCCAAGTCCCCCGATGAGGTCGTGTCCTTCTTGCGGGATCTGGCGCGCCGTGCCCGCCCCTATGCCGAAAAGGACGTGGCCGACCTGCGCGAATTCGCAGCCAGCCAGCTGGGCCTGCACGATCCGCAGGCCTGGGACTGGCCCTACCTTGCCGAGAAGCTCAAGGAAGCGCGCTACGCCTTCAGCGAGCAGGAAGTCAAGCAGTATTTCACGACACCCAAGGTGTTGGCTGGTCTTTTCAGGATCATCGAAACGCTGTTCGAGGTCAGCATCCGCCGCGACAGCGCGCCCGTGTGGCACCCTGCGGTCGAGTTCTATCGCATCGAACGCAACGGCCAACTGGTGGGCCAGTTCTACCTCGACCTGCCCGCCCGCACCGGCAAACGCGGCGGCGCCTGGATGGACGATGTGCGCACACGCTGGCTGCGGCCCGACACCGGCGTGCTCCAGACCCCCGTCGCGCATCTGGTGTGCAACTTTGCCGAAGGCGTGGAGGGCAAGCCCCCGCTGCTCACCCATGACGACGTGATCACCTTGTTCCACGAATTCGGCCACGGCTTGCACCACATGCTGACACAGGTGAACGAACGCGACGTATCAGGCATCAGCGGTGTCGAGTGGGATGCCGTCGAGTTGCCCAGCCAGTTCATGGAAAACTTCTGCTGGGAATGGGATGTGCTGCGCAACATGACCGCCCATGTGAACACCGGCGCGCCGTTGCCGCGCGAACTGTTCGACAAGATGACCGCCGCCAAGAACTTCCAGAGCGGCATGGCCACGCTGCGCCAGATCGAATTTTCCCTGTTCGACATGCTGCTGCACACTGACCATGATCCGGCACAGGACTTCATGCCCCTGCTGGCCGAGGTGCGCAGCGAAGTGTCGGTGCTGCCACCGCCCTCGTTCAGCCGCACGGCCCACACCTTCAGCCATATTTTTGCCGGCGGCTATGCTGCGGGCTACTACAGCTACAAATGGGCCGAGGTGCTCAGCGCCGATGCCTATGCGGCCTTTGAGGAAACCGCCGGCAGCGACGGCTTGCCCAGCACCGAAACGGGCCGCCGCTACCGGCAAGCCATTCTGGAGGCGGGCGGCAGCCGGCCCGCCATGGAATCCTTCAAGGCATTTCGCGGCCGCGAGCCCACTCTGGATGCGCTGCTGCGCCACCAGGGCATGGCATCATGAAAATTGAACCTAAAAACGGCAGTTGACCGCTTTGCATCCCTTGCCAGGCCGCATGAAATCTATCGTTGATGGCTTCGATGGCGTTCACCT
>WOZN01000377.1 GCA_011620245.1 Acidovorax sp. | reverse complement strand
TGCATCCCAAATCCGGCCGTCAAAATGCACAACTTATTACTTTACGAGCCCTAAGGCCGGCGATCAGCCGCCGGCGTCGTTGCTGTCGCTGACGCCACCGCCCTCGCCTTCTTCAGCCGCCAGAGCGGGACGGGCCTGGCGATGCCCGCCCTTGGCCAGAATTTCGACATAAAACTGCGCCCCGCCTTCGCGGGCCACGCCGTCAATCAGGCCGATCAGGGCAGAAAGGTGAGCGACTTCGGCGGTTTCGGCGGTGCGGCCAAACTTGCAGTCGAAGTCCCAGAAATCTGCACCGGCGGGCACGGGACGGCCGCGCTCGCGCTGGATGTATTTGCGGATTTCATGCTTGACGGAATCCAGGACGCGGTCGCGGTTCTTGCCTTCAATGTGGAGCTGGAAAGTTTTTTTCATGGGCGATCGTACCGCCTGCGGCAGCGGCCTCACCCCCGCCATGGGCAAAGCGATGCCATGCAAACGGCTTGCAGCGCCTGCAAGCCCTCCTTCAGAATTGGCCGGCCGCCGCTCGTCCAGGAAAATCAGTAATGCGGCGGCAGCTCGTCGCGCAGGTTGCGCGGCCCGGCAGCGCCGCCCTCCGGGACCTGCTGGCGCAAACGCAGCAGCTCACGGACAAGATCGTCGATCTGCTGCTGCTGGCGATAGATGACGAGGTTGAGCTGATCGAGCAGGTCTTCCATGAAGCTGGTCTTGATCTCCAGTCCCTCCAGCCGCTGCAGGATGTCCTGCGCGCCGTTGGTGTTGTCTTGCATGGGGATGTCAGACCGCCTGCGCCAGGCGTGCCACGCCCTCGCGGATTTTGTCCACATCGGCCGTGGCAAACGACAGGCGCAGCGTGGCGTGGTCCGGGTTCTGGGCAAAGAACGGCGTGCCGGGCACAAAGGCCACGCCTTTTTCGATGGCGGCCTTGGCCAGCACGTTGGCATCCACTGCCTTGCCGCCCGCGCCGGTGAGGCGCAGCCAGACAAACAGCCCCCCTTTCGGCTGAACGAACTCCACGGCATCGCCCAGTTCCTTGCGCAAGGCGTCGCACAGCGCCTGGGCGCGCTCGGCATAGACCTTGCGCACATTCGCCAGCGTGGCGGGCATGCGGCCGGCCTTGAGGTATTGCGCCGCCGTGGCCTGGGCGAACGTGCTGGTGTGCGCGTCGCTGAACTGCTTGCACATCACCGCCTTGGCCAGCAACTCGGCCGGTGCGATCAGCCAGCCGATGCGCAGGCCAGGGCTCAGCACCTTGCTCAAGGACCCGCAATGGGCCAGCAGCGCACGGCTGCCGGGCACCTGCGCAGACAACGCCAGCAGGCTGGGTGGCGGTGCCTCGCCAAAATACAGGTCGCCGTAGGGATCGTCTTCCACCACCAGGGTCTGGTACTTCACGGCCAGCTCCAGCACCTTCTTGCGGCGCGCCAGGCTCAGCGTGGCGCCGCTGGGGTTGCCGAAGGTGGGGATCAGGTACACCAGCTTGGGGCGGTGCTCGGCGATGAGCTGCTCCAGCGCATCCACCTGCACGCCATCGCCATCGATGGGCGCGCTGATGATCTCGGCGCCATACAGGCGAAAGCACTGGATGGTGGCCAGAAAGGTGGGGCCTTCCACGATCACCTTGTCGCCGGGGCCGATCATGGTCTTGCCCAGCAGGTCCAGCGCCTGCTGGCTGCCGGTGGTGACGATGAGCTGATCGGGCGCCACATCCCTGGCACCCTTGGTGGCCATGAAGGCGGCGAGCTGCTCGCGCAGCGGCTGGTAGCCCTCGGTGGCGCCATACTGCAAGGCAGCGCCCGGCTCCTCGGCCAAAGCGGCGTTGCTGGCGGCGCGAATGCCGTCCACGTCGAACATGGCGCTATCGGGAAAGCCCCCGGCAAAGCTGATGATGCCGGGCTTGCCCAGCAGCTTGAAGAGTTCGCGGATGGCGGAGGTTTCTACGTTGTTCAGACGATCGGCAAATTGCATGGATGGTGCTTTCAGTGGACGGTGAATTCCACATTGTCGCCAATTGGCATGCCGCATGGATGCATGCGGCCTGAAGGCGGCAACCCCTACACTGCCGGCCATGAAAACCGAGCAGATCAAACCCTTTTTCGCCACCCTCAAGGCCGCCAATCCGCGGCCCAATACCGAACTCGAATACACCACGGTGTTCGAGCTGCTGGTTGCCGCGCTGCTGTCGGCCCGGGCCACCGATGTGAGCGTGAACAAGGCCACGCGCAAGCTCTTTTCCGTGGCGGGCACGCCGCAAGCCATTCTGGACCTGGGGCTGGAAGGGCTGGAGGGCTACATCAAGACCATCGGCCTGTACAAGAGCAAGGCGCGCCACCTGCTGCAAACCTGCCGCATCCTGGTGGAGCAGCACGGCGGCCAGGTGCCGCGCACCCGCGAGGCGCTCGAAGCCCTGCCAGGCGTGGGCCGCAAGACGGCCAACGTGGTGCTCAACGTGGCTTTCGGCGAGCCCACCATGGCGGTGGACACGCATATTTTTCGCGTGAGCAACCGCACGGGTCTGGCCCCGGGCAGGACGCCTCACGAGGTGGAGATGAAGCTGCTGCAACGCGTGCCGCCCGAGTACCTGGTCGATGCCCACCACTGGCTCGTGCTGCTGGGCCGCTACGTGTGCCAGGCGCGCAAGCCGCGCTGCTGGGAATGCCCGGTGGCGCCGTATTGCGACTTTCAGCCCAAGACGAGCGCGCCGCAACCCAACTGACGGCCCAGAGGAAGGCCCCGCCGGCAGCGGGCAGATATCGCGCCTTCGACAGCGCCGCTCCTGTCGCTGAATTTGCTATTATTAATATAGCTGCTAGCGCTTTATCCATAAGTGCAATCGGCCTTTTTCATTCGCAGGTTGAACCTGGAAACGGCGGTTGGATGCGCCTGCCGGTGCCGTGATCGGGGTGCCAGGCAAGGCGGGACGACGCGGCGGGCTACTGCCCGCAAGGAGGAGCAACGCTGCATGGCGCCCCGAGCGCGGTGCTGGCAGGTGCATAGCGCTCTCACCCA
>WOZN01000218.1 GCA_011620245.1 Acidovorax sp. | reverse complement strand
TAGGGCAGGTTGCCCACGTAAAGTTTGTTGCCCATGAAGGACTCCTGAAAAAACATGAAAACGCGATGGGAGTCCTACGCAATCAACAAACCTGTGACGACTTCAAAGACGCGAAACTGACTGATCACCGCTAACTTAACAGCTTTCCTGCAGTGCAGAAAAGCTAGGTCATTATCAATCACTTTTATGCGTTGCGTGGATATTTATTTTCAAGGGGATTTTTTCGGGTGGGCAAAGTCGCTGGAGGGGCCAGCAGCGGCCCGGGAACGCGCTGAACTAGTGTAGTGTTCGATGCTTGGCGGCACAAATAAAAGCGATGCGTTTGGGCGCAGGGCAAGGCGCAAACCGCAGTGATAGCCGTAGCTATCGCGAGGATTTGCAACGCCGCCATGCGCCCAAAGGCGCGGTTTTATGTGCCGCATAGCGTCGAACACTGCACTAGAATAACATCGTCTTTGGGGAGTAGCCCGTCCGGCAGCACAAGGCGCCGGGGGCATGCGTCAACACACTTGGGTTCTCACAACCTATGGCGCATGCGGCTTGCAATGAGCTGGGCGAGACCATTGACTGCACGCCGATCCATTGGCCGGAGTCGGGGTGCAGTCAATGCGTTCACCACCCATCCGGCCGGATTGGACCCCCTCCCCATGGAAGCGTTTTTTGTTTCTACCGCCATCGTCGCCCTGGCCGAGATGGGCGACAAGACCCAGTTGCTGGCCCTCGTGCTGGCTGCGCGGTTTCGCAAGCCCTGGCCCATCGTTCTGGGCATCCTGGTTGCCACGCTGGCCAACCACGGGCTGGCGGGGGCCGTTGGCGCCTGGGTGACCACGTTCGTGGGGCCGCAGGTGTTGCGCTGGATACTGGGCGCTTCGTTCATCGCCATGGCGGTCTGGATGCTGATCCCGGACAAGCTCGATGAGGGCGATGCAGACGGCAGTCCGCGCTGGGGCGTTTTTGGCACCACCCTGGTGGCTTTCTTTCTGGCGGAGATGGGTGACAAGACGCAGATCGCCACCGTCATGCTGGCGGCGCAATACAACACCTACCTGTGGGTGGTTGCCGGAACCACGCTGGGCATGATGCTGGCCAACGCACCCGTGGTCTGGCTGGGCGACCGCATCACGCGCCTAGTGCCCATCCGTGTAGTGCACGGGGTGTCGGCGGTCATTTTCCTGGCCCTCGGCTTGTTTGCATTGTTGGCACCGGCGTGACCGGCAGGGGCGCCGTGGGGCGGGCCTTTTGGTATATTTGCCCCACGCGCCGATTTGCCACAGCTTGCGGGCGCTTAATAAATTCTGCTAAAGACCCGTCCGATACATCCCCGGCCTCGTTTTTAGCGACGCCGGGTTTTTTTATGTCGTTCATTGCCACGCCCCAGACCATGCATTTTCCGGAGGTGCTGCCGCTGCAAAGCGGCGCATCGCTCCGCGATTACCACCTGGCCTTCGAAACCTACGGCACGCTCAATGCCGATGCCTCCAACGCCGTGCTGGTATGCCATGCCCTCAACGCCTCGCACCATGTGGCGGGTGTGTATGAAGGGCAGGACAAGAGCGAGGGCTGGTGGGACAACATGATCGGCCCGGGCAAGCCGGTGGATACCGATAAATTCTTCGTGATCGGTGTGAACAACCTGGGCTCGTGCTTCGGCTCCACCGGCCCCATGCACCTGCACCCGGACACGGGTGAGGTGTACGGCGCCGATTTTCCCGTGGTCACGGTGGAGGACTGGGTCAACGCGCAGGCCCGGCTGCTCGACCGCCTGGGCATTCGCCAGCTGGCGGCTGTGCTGGGTGGCAGCCTGGGCGGCATGCAGGCGCTCAGCTGGACGCTGCAATACCCCGAGCGCGTGCGCCACGCCGTGGTGGTGGCCAGCGCGCCCAACCTCACGGCCGAGAACATTGCCTTCAACGAGGTGGCACGCCGCGCCATCGTGACCGACCCCGATTTCCACGGAGGCCATTTCTACCGGTATGGTGTGGTTCCCAAGCGCGGCCTGCGCATTGCCCGCATGATCGGCCACATCACGTACCTGAGCGACGACGTGATGAACGAGAAATTCGGACGCAGTCTGCGTGCCCCCACGCTCCCTGCTTCGCCTGGTTCGGCGCCCCCCGAGGGGGCTGGCCCGGCTGGGGGCGGCCCAGCGCCGAACCTGCGCGACTACTTGTACAGCACCCAGGACATCGAGTTCCAGATCGAGAGCTACCTGCGTTACCAGGGCGACAAGTTCAGCGAATATTTCGACGCCAACACCTACCTGTTGATCACGCGCGCACTCGACTATTTCGATCCGGCGCGCAGCCATGGCGGCGATCTCACCCGCGCCCTGGCATGCGCCACGGCGAAGTTCCTGCTCATCAGCTTCACCACCGACTGGCGTTTTTCCCCCCGCCGCAGCCGCGAGATCGTCAAGGCCCTGCTCGACAACCGCCGCCGCGTGAGTTATGCCGAGATTGACGCCCCCCACGGGCACGATGCCTTTTTGCTCGATGACGCCCGCTACATGAGCGTCATGCGCTCTTACTTCGATGGCATTGCAAAGGAGTTCGCATGACCGAGAAAACCACGATGCAGGTCATTGCCCGCATGGTGCCCCCCGGCTCGCGCGTGCTGGACCTGGGCTGCGGCGACGGCGCCATGCTGTCCTATCTGCAGCGCGAGCGCGGTTGCAGCGGCTACGGCATCGAGATCAATGACGCCAACGTGCTGGCCTGCGTGCAGCGCGGGGTGGACGTGATCCAGCTCAACCTCGACGAAGGCCTGGCGATGTTTGGCGACAACTCGTTTGACGTGGTGCTGCAGATCGACACCTTGCAGCACCTGCGCAACGCCGAGGTGATGCTGCGCGAAACCGCCCGCGTGGGGCGCACCGGCGTGGTGGTCTTTCCCAATTTCGCGCACTGGCCCAACCGCCTGTCGGTGCTGCGCGGGCGCATGCCCGTCACGCGCCGCCTGCCCTACCAGTGGTATGACACGCCCAACATCCGCGTGGGCACCTACAAGGATTT
>WOZN01000358.1 GCA_011620245.1 Acidovorax sp. | reverse complement strand
GCCGTGTTTTTCATACGCAAAGGTGCCCCATGCCCCAGCTCTACATCGGCAACAAGAACTATTCCTCGTGGTCCATGCGCCCCTGGGTGCTGCTGCGCCAGGCTGGCATTGCATTTGACGAATTGCGTGTGCGCTTCGACAGCTTCGAGGCCGGCTCCGAGTTCAAGCGCACCGTCGGCGCCGTCAGCCCCACGGGCAAGGTGCCGGTGCTGGTCGATGGCGGCCTGGTGGTGTGGGACACCCTGGCGATTGCCGAATACCTGGCGGAAACCCACCCCGACAAACAGCTCTGGCCCGCAGACCCCAGGGCGCGTGCCCGCGCCCGCAGCATCTGCGCCGAGATGCACAGCGGCTTCACTGCCCTGCGCAGCCATTGCCCCATGAACATCGAGGCGAACCTGGCCGACACCGGCGCCCTGATCTGGCGCGACCAGGCGGCCGTGCGCGCCGACGTGCAGCGCCTGGTGGACATGTGGAGCGAACTGCTGCAGGAACACGGCGGCCCGATGCTGTTTGGCGAATTCACCATCGCCGACGCCTATTTCGCCCCCGTGTGCATGCGCCTGCACAGCTATGCCCTGCCCTTGCCGCCGCACATCACCGATTACGTGCAACGCGTGCGCGCCCTGCCCGGCGTGAGGGCCTGGATCGACGAGGCGCTGGCCGAGCAGGATTTCCGCGCGTTCGAGGAGCCGTACCGGCTGGGGCGCTGAGGTGATCGGCCCCGCCGGCTCACCACATGCGGCATGGCGCATGTGGCACCTATGCGCTGCATCGACCCTGCCAACTGGAGCCACCATGTCCACCACCACCGCCTTGAAGACGACCTGAAAGCCCGCATCAACGGCGCTGCGGCGCAGGCTCTAAACTGCCTGCATGCAAATCTACATGGTGGGGGGCGCCGTCCGCGACAAGCTGCTGGGCCGCCCCGTGAATGACCACGACTGGGTGGTAGTGGGCGCCACGCCCGAGCAGATGCTGGCGCTGGGCTATCTGCCGGTGGGGCGCGACTTTCCGGTTTTTCTGCACCCCGAAACACGCGAGGAATACGCGCTGGCGCGCACCGAGCGCAAGAGCGGGCGCGGCTACCGGGGCTTCGTGGTGCAGAGCTCGCCCGATGTGACGCTGGAAGAAGACCTCTCGCGCCGCGACCTTACTATCAATGCGATAGCTGTCAGCGCAGATAAATCAGGCGCTGAAGGCCTATTTGACCCCTATAACGGCGCCCGCGACATCGCAGCGCGCGTGCTGCGTCATGTGACCGACGCGTTCCAAGACGACCCTGTGCGCATCCTGCGCGTGGCGCGTTTTGCCGCGCGCTTCACCGATTTTTCGGTGGCGCCGGAAACCATGGCGCTGATGCGCTCCATGGTGGCGCACGGCGAGGCTGACCACCTGGTGGCCGAGCGCGTGTGGCAGGAGCTGGCCCGCGGGCTGATGGAAGAAAAGCCCTCGCGCATGTTCGAGGTGCTGCGCGAATGCGGCGCCCTCGCCGTGGTGCTGCCCGAAGTGGACCGCCTGTGGGGCGTGCCCCAGCCCGCCCAATGCCACCCCGAAGTGGACACCGGCGTGCACCTGATGATGGTGCTGGACATGGCCGCGCGGCTGCAGGCGCCGCTCACGGTGCGCTTTGCGTGCCTCACGCACGACTTGGGAAAAGGCACCACGCCCCCCGACATGCTGCCGCGCCACATCGGCCACGAGCAGCGCAGCGCCAAATTGCTCAAGGGCCTGTGCGAGCGCCTGCGCGTGCCCACCGAATGCCGCGAGATCGCCGACGTGGTGGCGCGCGAGCACGGCAACATCCACCGCAGCGGCGAGTTGGGCGCAGCGGCCCTGGTGCGCCTGATCGAGCGCTGCGACGGCATCCGCAAGCCGACACGCTTTGACGAAATCCTGCTGGCCTGCGAATGCGATGCGCGCGGGCGCCTGGGCTTTGACGAAGCGCCCTATCCCCAGCGCCAGCGGCTGCGCGAAGCACTGGCCGCCGTGCAATCGGTTGCTACCAGCGTGATAGCTGCCCGCGCAGCGCAGGCGGGCATTACAGGGAAAAAAGTGGGTGAAATGATCCACGCTGCACGGGTGCAGGCTGTGGCCCACTGGCTTCAGCCCAGAAACGGCAGTTGACCGCTTTGCGTCCCTTGCCAGGCCGCACGAACTCAAGCGTTGATGGCGCCGATGGGTTTGCGGTGTATTGCAACACGGTGCTCAAGGGCTGCATCGACGCCTTGCAGGCCAACTACCCCACCGTCTGCAGCCTGGTGCACCAGCGCAAATCAGACCGCCGCGCGCACCCAGCGCACGATATCGGCCGCGCCTAAAGCGCCCGAAATGCGCGCCACCTCGCGCCCGCCCTTGAACAGCACCATGGTCGGAATGCTGCGAATGTTGTAGGGCGCGGCCACCTGCGGGTAGGCCTCGGTATCGAGCTTGGCCAGGCGCACCGCCGGCTCCAGCTCGCGCGCAGCCTGCGCAAACGCGGGGGCCATCTGGCGGCAGGGGCCGCACCAGGGGGCCCAGAAATCCACCAGCACCGGAATGTGGCTGCGCCCGATATGGCGCTGGAAACTGGCAGCATCCAGCGCCAGCGGCGCACCCACGAACAGCGGCTTGTGGCAGCTGCCGCAATCGGGCGCGCTGCCCAGCTGGGCTTGCTGGACGCGGTTGGTGGTGTGGCAATGCGGGCAGACGATGTGCAGGGCTTCGGTCATGGCGGGGCTTTCAGGGCGGTGTCTTTGGGACATAGGGCCATGGCCCGCGAAATTCAAGGCGCGGCGCCTGCGCGCCGGGATCTGGCCCTCAGAACGTGTTCACGGTCTCACAGCCACTTGACCGCCAGGCTGAGGACAAAGCTCAGCAGCACCGTGCTGGCCAGCGGAATGAACCATTCGCGCCCGAACAGCCTGAACCGGAAATCCCCCGGCAACCGGCCCAGCCCCATGCGCTGCAGCCAGGGCGACAGGCCGTTGATGAGCACCAGCGCCAGGAAAACGACGATGAGCCAGCGAATCATAGGGGGCTG
>WOZN01000321.1 GCA_011620245.1 Acidovorax sp. | reverse complement strand
TTCTCACCCAAAAGGTGAACGCCATCGGAGCCATCAACGATAGATTTCATGCGGCTTGTCAAGGGATACAAAGCGGCCAACTGCCGTTTTTAGGTTTAAAGGCTGCCCCCTGAGCCGCTTCGCGTCATCCCCCCAGGGGGACGCCACCGGTGGCCTGGCAAAGCCAGTTCCACGGTGGCCCTCGCTTTGCGTCGTGACAGTTTCAGCCGCCGCGCGCGGCACCCAATACCCAGGAGCACCACACCTATGAACCCGCTTGATATTGCCAGCCATGGCCCCGTGATCCCGGTGATCGTGATTGACCGCATGGCCGACGCGCTGCCCCTGGCCGAGGCGCTGCTGGCCGGTGGCGTGAAGGTGCTGGAGGTGACGCTGCGCACCGCCGCGGGCCTGCCCGCCATCGAAGCCATTGCGCGCCAGCTGCCTGAAGCCGTGGTGGGCGTGGGCACGGTGCTCAACGCCGACGACGCGCGCCGCGCCAGCGAGGCCGGTGCCCGCTTTGCCGTGAGCCCCGGCTATACGCCGGAATTGGGCCGTGCCTGCCAGGGCCTGAATCTGCCCCTGCTGCCCGGTGTGGCGACGGCCAGCGAAATCATGGCGGCGCTGGCCGACGGGTTCTCGTTTCTCAAGCTCTTCCCCGCCGAGGCGGTGGGCGGAATTCCGCTGCTCAAGGCCTGGGCCAGCCCGTTTGGGCAGGTGGGCTTTTGCCCCACGGGTGGCATCAGCCAGGCCACCGCGCCCCACTACCTGGCGCTGCCCAATGTGCGCTGCGTGGGCGGTTCGTGGCTGACGCCCGCCGATGCCGTGCGCGCCGGCGACTGGGCGCGCATCACGCGGCTGGCACGTGATGCGCAGGCGCTGCGCGCTGGTTCCTGATTCCTGTAGCGGCGCCACCGCGCCACCGTGGGTGCGGGTGCTGCGCTACCTGCCAGCTACCAGCGCACCCTGACGCGCAGCCCACCCAGCTCCGGGCTGCGGTCGGTGTTCACCTGCAAATGGTGCAGTCGCGCAATGCGCTGGATGATGGACCAGCCCAGGCCGCTGCCGCTCTGGCCGGTGCCCAGCACCCGGAAAAACCGCTCTCCCAGGCGTGCCTGTTCTGCGGGTGCCAGGCCCGGGCCACTGTCTTGCACGACCAGTTGCGCCTGGCCATTGTCTTGCGCGCAAACCTGCAGTTGCACCTCGGCGCCCTGAGGGCTGTAGCGCAAGGCGTTGTCCAGCAGGTTGCGCAGCAGCACGCGGGCCAGGGGCTCGGGCAGCGGGATGCGCACGGCAGGCGCCAGGGGCTCGCGCAGCACGATGCGCTGCCGCCGGTGCTCTGCCGTGGCCTGCAGATCGGCCGCCACCTGGCGCGCCACTTCGGCCAGCGGCGTGCTGCTGCTGTCGTGGGTGGATTCAGCATCGAGCCGGGCCAGCTGCAGCAGTTGTTCCACCAGCCGGGTGGCCCGGTCACAGCCCTGTACTGTGGCTTGCAGCGCCCTGGCACGCTCTTGCGTATCGGTGGCGCCTTGCGCCACCTGGGCCTGCATGCGGATGCCGGCAATGGGGGTGCGCAGCTCGTGCGCCGCATCGGCGGTGAACTGCTGCTCGGTGGCCAGCAGCCGGGCCATGCGCGCGAACAGCTCATTCAGCGCCGTGACCAGCGGCAGCACTTCAGGCGGCACGCCTTCGGTGGTCAGGGGCGCGAGCGACTGCGGCTGGCGCGTGGCCACAGCGTTTCCGAGCCGCCCCAGCGGACGCACCGAGCCGCGCACGGTCCACCAGATGCCCAGCGCCAGCAGCGGCAAGGTCCACAGCATGGGCTTGAGGATGCTGGTCAGGCTGGCCAGCACGATCTCCCGGCGCACCGACTGCAACTCGCCCACCAGAATGCGCACATCGCGCTCGCGCCCCTGCGTGACGAACACGCGCCACGCCTTGCCGGCCACCTGGCTGTCGGCAAAGCCGCGCTGGCGCCGCTGCGTCAGCGGTTCCTGCGGCGCGTTGGCCGAGCGGGCCAGCAACTGGTCTTCGTGCCAGAGCTGGAACACCACGCGCGGCTGGTGCTTGTCCAGCTCGGGGGCTTCGTTCAGGCGGTCTTCGTCCAGCTCATCGAGCGGTTGCAGGCGCAGCAGGGCGGCGGTCTGCGCCAGATGGGCGTCGAGCAGGTCGCTGACTTCTTCGTCGGTTTCGCGCCAGGCCAGCGCTGCGGCCACGCCCCAGGCCAGCAGCACCAGTGTCAGCACCGTGGTCAGCAGCCGGGTCTGCAGCGAGCGCGGTGCATGTGGCGGGCGGGGGGCGGCGGCGCTGCTCATGCCGGCTCGCGTGCAATGCGGTAGCCCACGCCGCGCACAGTCTCGATCAGGGCCGCGCCCAGCTTGCGCCGCAGGTGGTAAATATGCACTTCGACGGCATTGCTGTTGATCTCGCTGCCCCACTGGTACAGGCGCTGCTCCAGCTGTTCGCGGCTGAGCACGCGCCCGGCGTTCAAGAGCAGCGCGTGCAGCAGGTCGTATTCACGGTTCGACAGCTCCACGGGCTGGCCGTCCACCAGCACCTGATGGGCTGCCGCGTCCAGCACCACGGGACCGGCGGCAAGGCGGGTCTCGCACTGCCCATGCGCGCGCCGCACCAGGGCGCGCAGGCGGGCGGCCAGCTCGTGCAGGTCGATGGGTTTGATCAGATAGTCGTCGGCACCCGCGTCCAGCCCGGCAATGCGGGCGGGCACGGCATCGCGGGCGGTCAGCACCAGCACGGGCGTGCGGTTGCGGTGCGCGCGCACCTGGCGCAGCACCTCCATGCCGTCCTGCCGCGGCAGGCCCAGGTCCAGCACAGCGGCCTGGTAGGCGCCGGTGGCCAGTTCACGCCCGGCAGCCACGCCGTCGCGCACCCAGTCCACCTGGAAGCCGTTTTGCGCCAGGCCGGCGCGGATGCCCGAGCCCAGCAGTTCGTCGTCTTCGGCCAGCAGGATGCGCATGAAATGGGGCTTTCAGCCTAAAAACGGCAGTTGGATGCGCCCGCCGGTGCCGTGATCGGGGTACCAGGCAAG
>WOZN01000414.1 GCA_011620245.1 Acidovorax sp. | reverse complement strand
CTTAACCCACGGTTCACGCGGCCTTTTTACGCTGTGCCTCGTACCAGCGTTGTTCGCACTGCATCGCGCTGAGATAGCCCAGCGTCGAATGCAGCCTGCGGTGATTGTAGGAGGCCGCCCACCCCCATCACACCCGCTCCAAATACCGCCCTGCCAGCTCTTTTTGCGCAGCGGCGTCCACCCCCAGCATATCCACCAGATAGGTCTGCACGCCGCCATAGTCGTTGTCCACCAGGTGCAGCGCCTCATTCAGAAAATCTTCCTGCACGCGCCACAGCACGCGCAGCACTTCCTCGGGGGCGTGGCTGCCCATGCCGGGCGGGCGCTGGTAGAGCGCATTGGTGAGCAGGTAGTCGTGCATGACCATGTCGCGCGGCACGCCCAGGGTGAGCAGGATGAGGGCGGCGGCGAAGCCGGTGCGGTCTTTGCCGGCGGTGCAGTGGATGACGGTGGGCGCATCGCTGGCCAGCAGCAGGCGAAAGAGCTCGGCAAAGCGCGGGGCGTTGTCGTGCACAAAGCCGCGGTAGGTTTCCTGCATCAGCGCCACGGCGTCTTGGGCGGTGAGCTGGCGGCCGGTGCGTTGCAACGCCAGCGCACGCTGCACCACGGTGGGCTCGATGGCGAGCGAGTGGTAGGCCACGCCGGGCAGGGTGTAGGCGTAGGCTGCGCTTTCTGCCTGGCCCCGAAAGTCCACCGCGCGGGCCACGCCCAGGTCGGCCAGCAGGGCCTGGTCTTGCGCCGTGAGGCCCGCCAGGTGGTCGGAACGGAAGAGGCGCCGCCACTTCACCTGCCGCCCGCCTTGGCCGGTGTAGCCGCCCAGGTCGCGGAAGTTGGTGACACCAGTGAAGGGGAGGGAACGGCTGGGGCTGGTGGGGCTGGTGGAAGCTGTGGGGGGTTGCTGCTGTGGCATGGCTGGGTTCTGAGGACGGTGCGAAGCGTGTCATTGCGGGATGGGCCAGCTTAGCCCATGTGGGTGACAGGCCCGGTCACGCGGGCGCTTGGATCGTGAGCATGTTCACGATCCAAGCGCCCAGTCCCGCCGCGGGTCAGCGCGGCAACGGGGTGACTGCGCCGTCCGCCAATTGCTCCTGCCCGGCGGCGGCGTCCCTCTTCGTTCTTGCCATATCGCGCAGCGAGGTGGCAAAACAAGGGAAAGCGGCGAAGCCGCTCAGGGGGATGTCTTGCCATTGCGTACCTTGTCGGCTTTTTTCTCCACCGGGTTGGCCAGCAGCGACTGCGCCGCATATTGGCGCATGAACTCCTTGGCCTTTTCGGGGCGGGCCTTGAGCCAGGCGTCGTAGGCGCCTTCGTTCAGGATGGCGGGCATGCTTTTTTCGCTGCCCGGCTGGCCGTAGCGGTGCAGCAGCGCGTGGTTGTTGGCGTTCACCGTGAGCAGGCAGTAGCTGATGATGACCTCGCCGTCGGCCCCCTGCCAGCGCGCCCATAGCCCCGCCACGCCCATGGGTTTTCCGTCCACGCGCGCGATGCGGGTGGGCACGGCCTTGCCGCTGCGCAGGTCGTCTTCATAGAACGCGGCCATGGGCACGATGCAGCGCTGGCCGTTCAGCCAGGCATCGCGAAACGCCGTGCCGGTGGAGGCGGTGTCGGACTTGGCATTGACCAGTTTGGGCGCGCGCAGCCTGGCGTCCGACGCGGACTTGACCCAGTGCGGCACCAGGCCCCATTGCGCGGGCACCAGCACGCGCGCGGGTGCGGCGTTGTCGGTGGCTTCAGGCACGGCATCCGGTGCAGCCCCGGTCTTAGGTGCAGCGCCTGGTGGCTGCAACAGCGCCGCCGCCGTGGCAGCATGCACGATGAAGAAGCCCGGCTTGCGCGGCCGCAGGTGGCGCTCACCCAGGGCTTCGGGGGGCGCCACCGCGAATGACTCGCGGTAGAGGTCGGCATGGGGCAGGGTTTCGTAATGGGTGCTCATGGGGCGATGGTACCCGGGCCCGGCATGGGTTTGAAGCAAAAATGGCCTCCAGCGCTTATGGGTAAAGCGCAAGCAGCTATCAAAACAGTAGCTATTGCGTAGGCGCCCGTGATATGCGCCAAGCCCAGTGTTGCCTGCGTTGTGGCGCGCGGTGGCGGGGTTTCCACAAGGCCATGTCCTCATTATTGATGCGGCCCGCTGAAGTTTGAACCGTTCGCCCTGAGCTTGGCCTGTCCTGAGCTTGCCGAAGGGCTCAGCCTGAACGGTAGTTGATACAACAAAAGGCCGGGTCAATAGATCGTGAACATGTTCTCAAGGCCCTGGCGCGTGAGGAAGGCCTGTGGAACCTGTTCCTGCCCGCGCTGCAGGGCGACGAGCCCGGCACGCGCCTGTCGAGCCTCGACTATGCGCCGCTCTGGCTGTCAGGCCAGCGTCAGTGCCGCCAGGGCCGCCAGCGGTGCGGTTTCGGCGCGCAGCACGCGCGGCCCCAGGGTGACCGGCGCAAAGCCCTGCGCGAGGGCCAGGTCTTCCTCGGCAGCGCTCAGGCCGCCTTCGGGGCCCGACAGGAACACCACCGCACCCGTACCCGCCCCGGCGGCGTGCAGCGGCCCGGTGCCGGCGCGCAGCGACAGCAGCAGGCGCGCACCCTGCGCGGGCAACGGTGGGTGGGCGCGCAGCCAGCCAGCGAGGTCGATGGCGTCGTGCACCACGAGCACGCGGTTGCGGCCGCATTGCTCGCAGGCGGCCACGGCCACGGCCTGCCAGTGGGCGAGCTTTTTCTCGGCGCGCTCGCCCCTGAGCCTGAGCACGCTGCGCTCGGCCAGCAGTGGCGTGATGCTGGCCACGCCCAGTTCGGTGGCTTTTTCCACCAGCCAGTCCATGCGCTCGTTGGCGATGATGCCGGCCAGCAGGTGCACGGCGCGCGGCGCCTCGCGCTCGATGGCGTGGTGGGCGCCCACCTGCACGCGCACATCGCTGCGGCCCATGCGCAGCACGGTGGCGTCGAACTCGCCGCCGGGGCTGTCGGCACCCTGCCCGCCATGGAACAGCGTGATGCCGTCGCCCGGCTGCAGGCGCAGCACCTGCACATGGCGCG
>WOZN01000182.1 GCA_011620245.1 Acidovorax sp. | reverse complement strand
GTCTTCGGTGAAGGCCACGCACCATGAGGCGCCCTCGCCCTCGGCAAAGTTGTCGCTGCCCGCATCGGCAAAGCCCTCGCCCTCGAACAGCGGGATCACCGGCTCGCCATTGAGCGTCTGCTGCAGGTAGTCGCGCAGGCCACCCTTGTACTGCCAGGTCTGGGTATCGCGCGTCTTTTCGTTGACAAGCGAGACCTGCACGCCGGGCATCAGCACCGCCTTGCTGCGCAACAGGTGGGTCAACTCGCCCAGCGGCAAATTGCTGGACTCAAAATATCTGGCGTCGGGCCATACGCGCACCGTGGTGCCCTGTTTTCGCTCGCCGGCTTGCAGGGCGCGGATGACAAGGGGCTCGACCACGTCACCGCCAGAGAACACCAGGCGCGCCACCTGGCCCTCGCGGTGGCTGCTGACCTCCAGGCGCGTGGCCAGGGCATTGGTCACGCTCACACCCACGCCGTGCAGGCCACCCGAGAAGCTGTAGGCGCCGCCCTTGCCCTTGTCGAACTTGCCGCCCGCATGCAGGCGGGTGAAGACCAACTCGATCACCGGTGCCTTTTCCTCCGGGTGCATGCCAAAAGGAATACCGCGCCCGTCGTCTTCGATGGCCACCGAGCCGTCGGCATGCAGTGTGACCTTGATTTTTTTGCCAAAACCCGCCAACGCCTCATCGGCAGCGTTGTCGAGCACCTCCTGAATGATGTGCAGCGGGTTGTCGGTGCGGGTGTACATGCCCGGGCGCTGCTTGACGGGCTCCAGCCCCTTGAGCACACGGATCGATCCCTCGGAATACTCGCTGGCGGACACAGAAGACGGTTTGGCAGACATGGGGCGGATTGTAGTGCTGCAGCACCATGCGAACTGGATGAATACCCAGCCGTTCTAACAGCTTCTGCCGTTGAGGGTCATGCAGGTGTCAGACAGATACAGGCAAGATTGGCTACATTCCTTGCATGCCTACGAATCCTCCCAAGCTGTCCATGTTCCAGGTGCTGGCGTGCGGTGCCGCCATCGTGACCTTGTCCATGGGCATTCGCCATGGCTTCGGGCTGTGGCTGCAACCCGTCACGCAGGAAATGGGCTGGACGCGGCAGTCGTTTGCCCTGGCGATTGCGATCCAGAACCTCTCGTGGGGAATCATCGGCATCTTTGCGGGCATGGCCGCAGACCGGTTTGGCGCCTTTCGCGTGCTGATGGGCGGTGCGGCACTGTATGCAGCGGGCTTGGCCGGCATGGCGCTGTCACCCACGCCCACCCTGTTTGCGCTGACAGCGGGTGTGCTGATCGGCGCGGCCCAGGCCGGCACCACCTATGCCGTGATTTATGGCGTGCTGGGCCGCCAGATTGCGCCCGAAAAGCGATCGTGGGCCATGGGCGTGGCGGCGGCGGCCGGCTCATTCGGCCAGTTCCTGATGGTGCCGGTGGAAGGCTGGCTGATTGCCGGGCTGGGCTGGCAACAGGCGCTGCTGGCGCTGGCGTTGATGGTGCTGCTCATCATTCCACTGGCTTTTGGCCTGCGCGAACCGGGCTTTCACGGATCGGCGCCCATAAAGCGCGACCAGACCATTGCGCAGGCGCTGGGTGAAGCGTTTCGCTACCCCAGCTTTCTGCTGCTGACGGCGGGGTATTTTGTGTGCGGCTTCCAGGTGGTTTTCATTGGCGTGCACATGCCCAGCTACCTGCGCGACCATGGGCTCTCGCCCCAGGTGGCCAGCTATTCATTGGCGCTGATCGGGCTGTTCAACGTGTTTGGCACCTACATTGCGGGCACGCTGGGCCAGCGCATCCCGAAGCGCAGCATTTTGGCCTTCATCTACTTTGCGCGGGCCGTGGTCATCTCCGTATTTCTTCTGCTCCCGCTGTCGCCGCTGTCGGTGTATTTGTTCTCTGCCGTAATAGGGGCGCTGTGGCTGTCCACCGTCCCGCCTACCAATGCCACCATTGCACAGATCTTTGGTGTGCAGCACCTGTCCATGCTGGGCGGCTTTGTCTTCTTCAGCCACCAGGTTGGCAGCTTCATGGGGGTATGGCTGGGCGGCTATCTGTATGACCGCATGGGCAGCTACGATGTGGTCTGGTACATCGCAATCGGGCTGGGCATTTTTGCCGGGCTGGTGAATCTGCCCGTCAGGGAAGCCCCCATCCAGCGCGCCGCACCGCAGCCCGCCTGACACCTATCACAAACACCCCTGCCACTGCCATGCACAGCCCCGCTCCGCGCCTTGGAACCTGTTCACGATCTCGCCCCGTCCGGCTGCTGGGCTGGGTGGCCGCTGTGCTGATTTTGCTGGCGGTGTTTGCGCTGTACACCGCGCCGGGGTTCATGGTCATGCTGGCAAACCAGGCCTGGGCATGTTTCTAAGAATTTCAAGCCTTTTTGGCCAATAATGCTTATGCAGCAAGCGCAAGCAGCTATTATTACGATAGTAAAAGACAATCTCCATGCACGGCACTGAAGCCCCCTCTGACTGGGTTCGCCGCTGGTCACCCCTGGCACCGCCGGGCAGCACGGTGCTGGATGTGGCCTGCGGCGCGGGCCGTCATCTGCGCTGGATGCACGAACATGGCCACCCCGCCGTGGGTGTGGACCGCTCCGCCGACGCCGTGGCGGCCTGCGCCGCCTGGGGTGACATCCACTGCGCCGACATTGAAGCAGGCCCCTGGCCCTTCACCGGCCGGCAGTTTGGCGCGGTGATCGTCACCAATTACCTCTGGCGCCCGCTGCTGCCCATATTGGTGGACAGTGTGGCCCCTGGCGGCGTGCTAATCTATGAAACCTTCGCCAGTGGCAATGAAACCGTGGGACGCCCCGCGCGGGCCGACTTTCTGCTGCAACCCGGCGAACTGCTTGCCGCCTGCGCAGCCCTGCGCACCGTGGCCTACGAAGACGGGTTTGTGGACTCGCCCGCACGTTTCGTGCAGCGCATTGCCGCCGTGCGCGAACCCGCGCACCCAGGCCAGCCCGTTCGATACCGCCTGACCCCTCCTGTCTAGTGCAGTGTTCGACGCTATGCGGCACATAAAACCGCGCCTTTGGGCGCATGGCGGCGTTGCAAATCCTCGCGATAGCTACGGCTATCGCTGCGGTTTGCGCCTTGCCCTGCGCCCAAACGCATCGCTTTTATTTGTGCCGCCAAGCATCGAACACTGCACTAGTTAGAATGCCCTTTTACCGTTTTCAATTGCGGACATGACTTTTTCTTCCGTGGCCCTTACCGGCAGCATCGTCGCCCTCGTCACCCCCATGCACGAGGACGGTAGCGTGGATTACCCCGCCCTGCGCAAACTGATCGACTGGCATATCGCCGAGGGCACCGACTGCATTGGCGTGGTGGGCACCACGGGCGAGTCGCCCACGGTCAATGTCGAAGAGCATTGCGAGATCATTCGCGTGGCCGTGGACCAGGCCGCCAGGCGCGTGCCCATCATGGCCGGCTGCGGCGCCAACTCCACCGCCGAGGCCATCGAGCTGGCCAAGTTTGCCAAGAACGTTGGCGCCGACAGCCAGTTGCAGGTGGTGCCCTACTACAACAAGCCCACGCAGGAAGGCCAGTACCAGCATTTCAAGGCAATCGCCGAAGCCACGGGCGACCTGCCCATGGTGCTCTACAACGTGCCCGGCCGCTCGGTGGCAGACATGCTGCACGACACCGTGCTGCGCCTGGCGCAGGTGCCCGGCATCATCGGCATCAAGGAGGCCACGGGCAATATCGAGCGCGCCCAATGGCTGATCCGTGACGTGCCCAAGGGCTTTGCCGTGTATTCGGGCGACGACCCCACCGCCGTGGTACTGATGCTGTGCGGCGGCCATGGCAACATCAGCGTGACCGCCAACGTGGCGCCCCGCCTGATGCATGAACTGTGCGTGGCCGCGCTCGCCGGCAATGCGCGGCGCGCCATGGAAATCCAGTTCCAGCTGATGCCGGTGCACAAGAACCTGTTCATCGAAGCCAACCCCATTCCCGTCAAATGGGCCATGGCCCGCATGGGCCTGTGCGCAGGCACCATGCGCTTGCCCATGACGCCCCTGAGCCAGGACCACGAAGCCACCGTGGAAGCAGCCCTGCGCGCCAGCGGCCTGCTGTAAGCCAGCCGCCCTGTCACACCCCCTAGATACTCTGAGGATTTCCGCGTGAATCACACTGCACGATTGGGCCTGCTGGGCCTTGCCATGGCGCTGTCCGCCTGCTCCGTACTGGAAAGCGACAAGATCGACTACAAAAGCGCCACCCAGGGGGTCGCGCTGGAAGTGCCGCCAGACTTGACGCAGCTGTCGCGAGAAAACCGCTACGCAGTGCCCGGCGGTACGGTATCTGCCG
Source organism: Acidovorax sp. (assembly GCA_011620245.1). Lineage (GTDB taxonomy): Bacteria > Pseudomonadota > Gammaproteobacteria > Burkholderiales > Burkholderiaceae_C > Acidovorax. The sequence continues at coordinate 10,299 of WOZN01000182.1, read as the reverse complement.
CGGCCTTCCAGGCCGGCCAGAGCACGAAAACGTCCACCGCATCCAGCGCGGCAGCCACAAAAATCGGCGATGTCCGCATCGAACGCAATGGTGCCCAGCGCTGGCTGGTGATTGACCGGCCAGTCGACCAACTGTGGGAACCCGTGCGGGAATACTGGCTGGAGAACGGTTTCAACCTGGTCGTCGATCAACCCGATCTGGGCATTCTGGAGACCGACTGGGCGGAAAACCGCGCCAAGCTGCCGCAGGATGTGATCCGCGCCACCCTCGGCAAGGTTTTTGATTCGCTGTATTCCACCGGCGAGCGTGACAAATTCCGCACGCGCCTGGAGCGCAATGCCGCTGGCGGCACTGAAATTTACATCACCCACCGCGGGATGGTGGAGGTCTACACCAGCAGCTCCAAGGACAACACCGTCTGGCAGCCCCGCGCCGCCGATCCCGAACTCGAAACCGAATTCCTGCGCCGGCTGATGGTCAAGCTCGGTGTGAGCCAAGAGCAATCCCAGGCCATTGCCGCAGCGCCGGCCTTGCAGGCCGCAACCGTGCGCATGACCTCGGTGAACAATGTGCCCGTGGTGCAGATGGATGAGGGTTTTGATCGTGCATGGCGCCGAGTGGGCCTGGCCCTGGACCGCACCGGCTTCACCGTGGAAGACCGCAACCGCAATGACGGCCTGTATTTTGTGCGTTACGTGGCGCCAGGAACCGACAAGAAGGAGCCCGGCTTCTTCAGCAAGCTGCTGGGCAGAGGTTCTGCCGCAACACCCCCGCTGAAGTACCGCGTGGTGGTGCGCAGCCAGGGTGAAGCCACCACGGTGTCCGTGCTGAGCGAAAGCGGCGCTCCCGAATCGTCTGCCAACGCCGAACGCATCCTGCGCGTGCTGGCAGACGACCTGAAATAAGCCCGCCTGCCGATGCTGCGCTTTCGCAGCTTGGGCAGCGGCAGCTCAGGCAACGCCACCGTGGTGGAGGCCGGCGACGGATTGCAGGTCCGCCGCCTGCTGGTGGACTGCGGTTTTGGCATCCGGCAACTGGCCACCCGGCTGGGCGCGGCGGGGTTGGGCATTGATCAGATCGATGCCATTTTCATCACCCACGAACATGCCGACCATGTCGGCTGCGCCCCAACCATGGCTTTGCGCCACCGCATTCCCCTGTGGATGAGCCACGGAACCCACGCGGCATTGGGCGCACCGGATCTCGATGGGCTGCTGCAGGTGGCCCGTGACATGGCGCCGATCGATCTCGGCACTTTGTGCGCCTTACCCTTCACCGTGCCACACGATGCGCGGGAGCCGCTGCAATTGCGCTGCACTGATGGTGCCTCTCACCTGGGACTGCTTACCGACCTGGGCCATGCCAGCAGCCATGTGTTGCAGCAACTGCAGGGTTGCCACGCACTATTGCTGGAAGCCAACCATGATCCGGACATGCTCGCGGCATCCAGCTACCCCGCTTTTCTCAAGCGGCGCATTGGGGGCGAGCACGGGCATCTCGCCAATCATGCCGCAGCCGGCATCCTGGCGGCCGTCCGCCACGCAGGACTGAACCGCGTGGTCGCGGCCCACCTCAGCGCACAGAACAACCAGCCCCGGCTGGCCCAGGAGGCACTGGCAAATGCACTGAACTGGCCCGCTCACGGCGTGGATATTGCCTCGGCCACCGGAGGTACAGACTGGATCAACGTGGCGTTGTCGCTGTAAGAACCTGTTCACGATCCAAGCAGGTACAAGCAATGGTACTGGCGTCACTAACAAAAAAGCCCCGCACCTTTGATAGGTCGGGGCTTTTGGCTCCAGGGTACCAGCAAGGCTGGCAGCCCCTGAAATCCTGTTTGGCTTTACTTCGCAGCGGAAGCAGCGTCAGTAGCTGCGGTTGCAGCAACGTCGGCAGCAGACTTGGCGGTATCTGCAGCGGAAGCAGCGCCAGTAGCTGCGGTTGCAGCAACGTCGGCAGCAGCCTTGGCAGCATCTGCAGCGGGAGCAGTAGAAGTGTCAGCAGGTGCTTCCGCAGGAGCTGGGGCAGGAGCAGGCTCTTCCTTCTTGCCGCAAGCGGCGAGGGCGGCAGCAGCGATCAGGGTAGCCAGAACGAGGGATTTCTTCATTTCAATTTTCCTAGTTGGACAGACAAAAAACCGGAACTGCCGCCACGGCCGGCTTCTGAAGCCGTTGACGCGTTGGCAGAATGCAGTCGCATGCGTTTTGGCGCAGTCAGCAATTATATTGAGATTTGATCAATCCTGAATGACGCTGACTGGCGGCCACCGCTGCATGCCATTATTCACACATTCAGTGCCATTAACGCTACAAACCCAAGGTGGTTGACGGAAAACCGGGTGAACTTTTACTTCGCAGCCATTCATTGAGGGATTCGCGCAACAAAACGCGGCGATCCGGCTCAAAGCCGGACACCCCGACACAGCGCAAAGGATCAAGGCGGTGCAGCACCCAGGCGGGTGACCACAACGCACTGGGAAGGTCCAGCGGGTCCGCCAACGCGCTGCGCCGGCAGGTGATGATGTGATCCCAGGTACCGCGCCAGCGCACAAAGCGCGCATGCCGCCGGATCACCTCATCGAACGTGCAGGCCAGCATGGTGAATCGCCGGCCACTGCGCGCCCACTGCTGCAACGATTCGATCACGACGATTTCACCCAGCGGCCAGTCGTGGAAATTGGCATCACTGACCACAATCTCTGTCCAGCCATCACGGGCTGCAGTGGCCAGGCCATCACGCACCAGTTGCATGAATGCATCACGACCACTGAACCGCCCAGAAGGCAAATCGGGCAGCGGTTGCACTGCAGCTGGCGCATCGGTCATGGGGTTTCCTGTGGGTCTGTGCACGAATGGGCCCAGCCAGCGTCGCACCAGGCAGACAGCAACTCCAGGGCATCATCGCTTGCACGCGCCAGGTCGCGGCTGAGCAACCGGCGCTCGTCCGCCAGGCGCCGCATCAGCGTCGCATCCCGGCCAGCCGCGCGGTAGCTTTCGCCGTTGATGAACACATGGTGCGCGTCATACATCATGCGGGTGCGCCGATCCAGCATCACGCCCTCCAGCATCACGCCTGCGCCATGGGGCTCAAACCACACGCTGGGCTTGGGCTCGGTCAGGTATTCACCTAGCGCCCGCTCCAGCACCAGCGGCTCGCTCAAGGCGCGTTGCAAGGCCTCTCGGGCAAAGTCTTGCAGCCGCTCGGGGATGGCTGCGGGCTGCTCGACTGCCTCCTGGCCCGCATCGCGGTACAGCACAGGCGCATCATCCTCGCCCGCATCTTCTGCCACCCGCACCAGGAGTTCCTGGGCCAGTTCGGCGCGAGCCGGTGCGCGAAACCCGATCGAATAGGTCATGCATTCCCCCTCGGCCACGCCGTCGTGGGCGTAGCGAGGCGGCAGGTACAACATGTCTCCAGGCTCCAGCACGAATTCTTCTTCAGGCTCAAACTGCGCCAGCACTTTCAGCGGAATATCGTCCCGCAGGCTCAGGTTTTTTTGGCGCCCGATGCGCCAGCGCCGGCGGCCGTAGGCCTGCAGCAAAAATACGTCGTAGCTATCGAAATGCGGGCCCACACCACCACCATCACTGGCATAGCTGATCATCAGGTCATCGAGCCGCGCCTCTGGAACAAAACGGAATTGCTGCAGGAGGGCATGCACCTGGTCGTTGTGCAGATCGACGCCCTGCACCAGCAAAGTCCAGTCGGGCTGCTGGAGGGCCGGCAATGCCCGGCGTGAAAAGGGGCCATGGCGCAGCTTCCAGACATCCTTGACCTGCTGCACCAGCCGGGACTCCACGCCCTCCTGCGCGGCCAGCGCAAACAACCCGGCACGCGACACCGGTGGCGCAAACTGCGGGATGGCCTGGCGCACCAACAAGGGCTTTTTCTGCCAGTGCCGACGCATGAATTGCGCGGGGGTCAGGCCGCCGAGCAGGGAGATGGGTTGCTGGATATCCATGAAAACCTGTCCGCCCCATGACAGGGCCATTGATCAAACTGCGACAATTCTCCTATGGAAATTACCCAACAATGTGTGGTCGCACTGACCTGGACCCTGAAAGACACTCTTGGCGAAGAGCTGGACGTGCTCGATGAACCGGTGGAGTTCCTGGTGGGCGGCAATGATCTGCTGCACCGCATCGAGGAAGCGCTGCAAGGCCACGGCCCGGGTGCCACGCTGGCGCTGCACCTGGAGCCCGAGGATGCCTTTGGCGACTTCAATGACCAATTGCTGTTTCTGGAACCCCGCGACCTGTTCCCCCCCGAAATCGAGGAAGGCATGACGTTCGAAGGCAGCGCGCTGCCGGAAGGCGTCAACCCCTCTGCCCCCCGCAGCGGGCTTTACACCGTCACGGAAATCTATCCCGACCATGTGGTGCTGGACGGAAACCATCCGCTTGCCGGCATTGCCCTGCGGCTGCAACTCACGGTGCAAGGCGTGCGCGAAGCCACGGAAGACGAGATTGGCAAAGGCAGTGCCGGCACGGGCTTCTTTCGCGTTCAGCCCCAGGCGCCTGGCAACTCGCTCCTGCATTGAAATGGCGGCCCGCTGCGGCCGCTCTTCTTGTGCCTGCTGCTTACTGGCGGGAAATCTGACCGTTGTACAGACGCACCCGATCGCCTGGGCGCAGGTCACCCGGATTGCTCACGTCGTAGGAACGGTAGCCCCCCTGGTCGAGCTGAATCGAGATGCGGTACCGCTGCACCTCGCCACCGCTGTTGTTGCTGTTGCGCCCTTCGATGGCATTTCCCGCCAATGCTCCACCAACCGCGCCCGCCGCAGTGGCCGCAGTGCGGCCCGAGCCTCCGCCCACCTGGTTGCCCAGCACTCCACCCACCACGGCGCCCAGTACGGCACCCGCACCGGTGGTCTGCCCTTGGCTGCGGCCCTGCAACACCTCGATATTGGCAACACGGCCAAATTCGGTGCCCATGGGATTGTTCGAATAGACCGGAGCATTACTCTGGTAGCCGCCCGACGGATACTGTGATGGGTATTGCGATGGATAAGGCTGCTGTGGCGCGCATGCGGCCAGCGCCCCCAGCAAAAAGACAGAGCCCACCAGGGTGGCGGAACGTGTGATCTGGCGCATATCAGTTCTCCTTGAAATTTCTTGGTGAGGGCGGTGCCATGGTGAAGTCACCCACTGCACCACCCAGCGGGTCGATTGAAGCATGGGCGCCAAGTTCTCCGGGACGGTGAAGCACGATCACCCAGGTCGTCCTGGGGCTTTGCAGCGCGTAGGAATGCGCTGACACAGCGAAGCAAAAAACCGACCGGGAGGCCAGGAAAAGTGATCTACCCCTTGCCCGTGGAGCCATAGCCGCCTTCTCCACGCTCGGTGGCCTCAAACTCGGTCACCACGTTGAACTGCGCCTGCACCACGGGAACGATCAGCAACTGGGCCAGCCGCTCCATGGGCTCCAGCGTGAAAGGCACCGTGCTGCGATTCCAGGCACTGACCATGAGCTGCCCCTGGTAATCGCTGTCGATCAGGCCCACCAGATTGCCAAGAACAATGCCGTGCTTGTGCCCCAGCCCCGAGCGGGGCAGGATCAGCGCAGCGTAGCCGGGGTCTTTGATGAACATGGCAATGCCCGTGGGCACCAGATGCCAGGCATTGGGCGCCAGCACCAAGGGCGCATCGATGCAGGCCCGCAGATCGAGCCCTGCGCTGCCTGGCGTGGCATAGGCAGGCAACTGATCCGCCATGCGCGGATCGAGAATCTTGACGTCTATCTTCACTTCTTGCTTTCTGTATCGCGTTGCTGTGCGAGCTGGCGCAGTCGCTCCTGCAGTTGCGCAATGTTTGTCCGGGTCCGGTCGCCAGTCGCTGGCGACAGCGCACCGGACGCCAATGCGGCCATCCGGCCCAGCCCCCACCACAACAATCCCATGAACAACAGGACTGGCAACGAGCCCCAGCCCACCACGAAGAACATTGCCGCATGCGCCAGCGTAAGCACCAGCAGCACGCCACGCACGATCGGCAGCACCCCCATGACGGGCGCGAGCACCTGCTGCACCAGATCGGGTGGCTGTGCCGGCGCGTCTTTACCCCGCATGCTGCGCGGCGCTTCTTTGTCTTGTGGCTGCAGCGGCCGCACCTGCATGGGGGGCGGCGCAGGCGCCTTGGGCGCCGTCAGCTGCTCTACATAGCGCGCAAAATCGCCATCGGGCGGCGTGTCCCACTCGGGCCGGGTCTGATGGAACATGTGGCGAATCCTGAAATGCCCTGGTCAGGCCTGCTGACATGGCAACCGTGCCGCGATCTCGGCAATCAGCTGCTGGGCCAGCACGCGCTTGGAGGCCCGGGGCAACTCGCGGTGCCCCTGCGCGTCCACCAGCAACAGGGCGTTGTCATCCTGCCCGAAGGTGGCGGGGCCGATATTGCCCACCAGCAGCGGCACGTCCTTGCGCTGGCGCTTGGCCGTGGCATGCAGCAGCAGGTCGTGGCTTTCGGCCGCGAAACCTACGCAGAACAGGTCCCCCACCAGCGCATGCGGCGACTGGGCCACGGTGGCCAGGATGTCAGGGTTTTCGACAAACCCCAGCACCGGCATCTGGCCCGAGCCATCCTTCTTGATCTTCTGGGTGGACGGCGCGGCAGGCCGCCAATCGGCCACCGCCGCTGTCGCTATGAATACAGAAGCTGTCTGCGCACGCTGCTCAACCGCTGCGAGCATTTCCTGTGCCGATTGCACATTCACGCGGTGCACGCCACGCGGCGTTTGCAGGTGCACCGGCCCGGCCACCAGCGTGACCTCGGCGCCGGCCTCGCGGGCTGCGCGCGCGATGGCAAAACCCATCTTGCCGCTGGACAGATTGGTGATGCCGCGCACCGGGTCAATCGCCTCAAAGGTCGGCCCGGCTGTGATCAGCACCTTGCGGCCGCGCAGCAGCTTGGGCGCGAAAAAGGCCACCAGCTCTTCGAGCAGCTCCAGGGGTTCAAGCATGCGCCCTTCGCCCGTCTCGCCGCAGGCCTGGTCGCCATTGCCCACACCCAGCACCACGGCACCATCCTGCGCCACCTGGGCCAGGTTGCGCTGCGTGGCCGGGTGGGCCCACATTTCGCGGTTCATGGCGGGCGCCAGCAGCAAAGGCACGCGCCCGGTGGGCCGCGCCAGGCACAGCAGGCTCAGCAATTCATCGGCCCGCCCCTGCGCCAGCCGCGCCACGAAGTCGGCACTGCAGGGCGCGATCAGGATGGCATCGGCCTCGCGGCTGAGGTTGATGTGGGGCATGTTGTTGGGTTCGCGCGCGTCCCACTGGGAGCCATGCACCGGCCGGCCCGAGAGCGCCTGCATGGTGACCGGCGTGATGAACTGCGCGGCCGCCTCGGTCATCACCACCTGCACGGTGGCGCCCTCCCTGATGATCTGGCGGCACAGATCGGCCGCCTTGTAGCACGCCACGCCCCCGCTCAGACCCAGAACAATATGTTTACCAGCAAGCTCATTCATGCGGCGAATTTAGCAGACGAAGAAGGCACTGCCGGGCAGGGCTATTGCGGGGGCGCATTTATAATCCCAATTTCCCACCACCAAAAAAGACATGACCAAATTTGTCTTCGTCACCGGCGGTGTGGTGTCTTCCCTGGGCAAGGGAATCGCCTCAGCCTCCCTTGCCGCGATCCTCGAATCGCGGGGACTCAAAGTCACCCTCATCAAGCTTGACCCCTATATCAACGTAGACCCTGGCACCATGTCGCCGTTCCAGCACGGCGAGGTTTTCGTGACCGACGACGGCGCAGAAACCGATCTGGATCTGGGCCACTACGAGCGTTTCATCGAAACGCGCATGAAGAAAACCAACAATTTCACCACGGGCAAGATCTACCAGTCCGTGCTGGAGAAAGAGCGCCGCGGCGACTACCTGGGCAAGACCGTGCAGGTCATCCCCCATGTCACCAACGAAATCCAGGAATTCATCAAACGTGGCGCGGGCCTCGTCGCCCCGCAGGGCGTCGATCCCAAGACCTTCACGCCCGATCCGGTGGATGTGGCCATTGTCGAGATCGGCGGTACGGTGGGCGACATCGAGTCGCTGCCCTTTCTGGAGGCCGCGCGCCAGATGAGCCTGCGCATGGGCCCGAACAATTGCGCCTTCGTGCACCTGACCTATGTGCCCTGGATTGCCGCGGCGGGCGAGCTCAAGACCAAGCCCACCCAGCACACGGTGCAAAAGCTGCGCGAGATCGGCATCCAGGCCGACGCCCTGCTGTGCCGCGCCGACCGCCGCATCCCCGACGAAGAGCGCGCCAAGATCTCGCTGTTCACCAACGTGCCCGAATGGGGCGTGATCAGCATGTGGGACGTGGACACCATCTACAAGGTGCCGCGCATGCTGCACGAGCAGGGGCTCGATGGCCTCATCTGCGACAAGCTGCGCCTGAACACCCCGCCCACCAACCTCAAGCGCTGGGACGATCTGGTGCATGAAATCGAGCACCCGCAGGGCGAGGTCACCATCGCCATGGTGGGCAAATACGTGGACCTGTCGGACAGCTACAAGTCGGTGAACGAGGCGCTGCGCCACGCGGGCATGAAGAACCATGTGCGCGTGAAGATCGAGCATATCGACTCCGAAACCATCGACAGCGCCGATGCGGCCGACAAGCTCGCCAGGTACGACGCCATCCTGGTGCCCGGCGGCTTCGGTGTGCGTGGCGTGGAAGGCAAGATCGCCACGGCCCGGTTCGCCCGCGAGCACAAGGTGCCCTACCTGGGCATCTGCCTCGGGATGCAGGTGGCCACCATCGAATACGCGCGCCATGTGGCGGGCCTGGCCAACGCCAACAGCACCGAGTTCGACCCCGCCACGCCCCACCCTGTGATCGCGCTGATCACCGAATGGAAGGATGCGGATGGCACCATCAAGCAGCGTGACGAAAACTCCGACCTGGGCGGCACCATGCGCCTGGGCGCACAGAGCTCCGACGTGTTGCCCGGCACGCTGGCCCACAGCATCTATGGCGATGTGGTCACCGAGCGCCACCGCCACCGCTACGAAGCCAACGTGAACTACCTCGATCAGTTGCGCAAGGCGGGGCTGGTGATCTCGGCGCTGACGCAGCGCGAACACCTGACCGAAATCATGGAATTGCCCCAGGACGTGCATTCCTGGTTCATCGGCGTGCAGTTCCACCCCGAGTTCAAGTCCACGCCCTGGAACGGCCACCCGCTGTTCAACGCCTTCATCAAGGCGGCTGTCGAACACCAGAAAGCCGCCAAGGCGCAAAAGGAAGAACCATGAAACTCTGCGGCTTCGAGATAGGTCTGGAACACCGCTTTTTCCTGATTGCAGGCCCGTGCGTGATCGAGTCCGAACAGCTGCAGATGGACGTGGCGGGCCAGCTCAAGGAAATCACCAGCAGCCTGGGCATCCCCTTCATCTTCAAGAGCAGCTTCGACAAGGCCAACCGCTCCTCGGGCACCAGCTTCCGTGGCCCGGGCCGCGAAAAGGGCCTGGAAATCCTGGCCAGGATCAAGCGCGAGCTGGGCGTGCCCGTGCTGACCGACGTGCACACCGAGGACGACATTCTTGAGGCCGCCAAGGTGGTGGACGTGCTGCAGACCCCCGCCTTCCTGTGCCGCCAGACCGATTTCATCCGCGCGGCGGCCCAATCGGGCAAGCCGGTGAACATCAAGAAGGGCCAGTTCCTCGCGCCGCATGACATGAAGAACGTCATCGACAAGGCCCGAGCTGCTGCCAAAGAAGCCGGTTTGAACGAAGACAGCTTCATGGCCTGCGAGCGCGGCGCCAGCTTTGGCTACAACAACCTGGTGAGCGACATGCGCAGCCTGGCCATCATGCGCGAGACCGGCGCCCCGGTGGTGTTCGACGCCACCCACAGCGTGCAGCTGCCCGGCGGCCAGGGCACCAGCAGCGGCGGCCAGCGCGAGATGGTGCCCGTGCTGGCACGCGCGGCCGTGGCCGTGGGCGTGGCGGGCCTGTTCATGGAAACCCACCCCGACCCGGCCCATGCGCTGTCGGACGGCCCCAACGCCGTGCCGCTCAAGTACATGAAGACCTTGCTCGAAACCCTGGTGGCATTGGACGGCATCACCAAGAAGCACGGTTTTCTGGAAAACGACCTCGGTGCCTGAGGCTCCCATAACTCATTTTTTAATAGCTGCCAGCGCTTGCTGTATAAGCGCTAGAGCCCGATTTAGCTTAGAAACCTGAAACTTCCCATCAAAGGAAAACCATGAGTGCCATCGTTGACATCGTAGGCCGCGAAGTGCTGGACAGCCGCGGCAACCCCACCGTCGAATGCGACGTGCTGCTCGAAT
>WOZN01000237.1 GCA_011620245.1 Acidovorax sp. | reverse complement strand
GCAGTCTGGTAGATGACGCTGGCGTTGCGGACTTCGACAGCCCGCCGTGCGCCGGCCGGCGACAAGGCTTCAGGAGGGTTCATTGGCACGCGATGGGTGGTTGGGGGTCAAAAAAAGCTAACCAATTGGTCAATTTATTCCAGCCAGACAAGCTAATTTCGTGCCAAAAAAACATCGGGGTTTGTACGTCCCCTGCCCGCTTGCGCATTTCCGCCCGTGGCAGCCACGGCGTTTCACAGCCCCGGGAAAATCCGGTGCGCCTTGTGGCACATCCATTGCTTACATTCCTTCAGAAAGTTGACTGATTGGTCAATTTCATGACGCCTTGTCCCTTGTCATTGGTCCCTGTGTTTCCCAGCCTGCCCTTGAAGGAGTTGCCCGCGTGTCCCAAACCAATTCCCGCCCTGCCTTGCCCGATGTTCGGCCCGGCCGACTGAACGCCGGCGAATACGCCCGGCAGTTCGCCGATGCCTCTCCCCGCCTGACCCCGGCCCAGGCCGCACTGGAGGCCGAACGCTGCCTGTACTGCTTCGATGCGCCCTGCACCACGGCCTGCCCCACCAGCATCGATGTGCCCTCGTTCATCCGGCGCATTGGCGACGGCAACCTGCGCGGTGCCGCCCACGCCATCCTGGACGCCAACCCACTGGGCGGCATGTGCGCACGGGTCTGCCCGACCGAGAACCTCTGCGAGGCCGTGTGCGTGCGCAACACCCAGGAGGGCCAGCCCGTCGCCATCGGCCGGCTGCAGCGCCACGCGGTGGACGCGCTGATGGAAAGCGCCCGGCCGCAGCTGTTCACACGGGCTGCGGCCACAGGCAAAAAGGTCGCGGTGGTCGGTGCCGGCCCGGCGGGTCTGGCCTGCGCCCACACGCTGGCGCGCCTGGGACACGACATGGTGGTGTTCGACGCCCGCGCCAAGGCGGGCGGGCTCAATGAATACGGTCTGGCCAGCTACAAAACGCCCGATGGCTTCGCCCAACGCGAGCTGCAGTGGCTGCTGGTCATTGGCGGCATCGAGGTCCGCACCGGCTGGGCGTTGCAGACCCTGGACCAGCTCGATGCATTGCGCCGGGACTTCGACGCCCTGTTTCTGGGCATGGGCCTGGCCAGCACGCACCAGCTTGGGGTGCCCGGCGAAACCCTGGGCGGCGTGCAGGATGCGGTGGATTTCATCGCCGCGCTGCGGCAGGCCGAAGACCTGGCCACCCTGCCCGTGGGCCGGCGCGTGGTGGTGATTGGCGGCGGCATGACGGCGGTGGATGCCGCCGTGCAGTCCAGAATGCTGGGGGCCGAGAGCGTCCACATCGTGTACCGGCGCGGCGTGGAGGCCATGTCGGCCTCGACAGCCGAGCAGGAATGGGCGCAGACGCATGGCGTGACGATCCACCACTGGCTGGCCCCGTTGGACATTGTGGCGAGCAGCGGCGACAGCCGCCATGTCGGCGCGGTGCGCTTTGCGCGCCAGGCGCTGGTGGACGGCAAGCTGGTGGCCACCGGCGAAGTCGAAACGCTGGAGGCCGACATGGTGCTCAAAGCCATCGGCCAGCAACTCGGCAACCCGGTGCTGGCCCAGGCCGGCCTGGCGCTCGCGGGCGGGCGCATCGCCACCGATGCAGACGGCAAAACCAGCCTGCCCGGCGTCTGGGCCGGTGGCGACTGCCGCGCGGGCGGGCTGGATCTGACCGTGGAGGCAGTGGCGCATGGCAAACAGTCGGCGCTGGCCATTCACGCCCACCTTGGCGCCGCCTGAACGCGCCGGCGTCCCATCAAATTCGGAGAATCCCATGGCCCATTTGCACACCATGTTTGCCGGCATCCACAGCCCCAACCCTTTCTGGCTCGCCTCTGCGCCACCGACTGACAAGGCCTACAACGTCCACCGCGCTTTCGAGGCCGGCTGGGGCGGCGTGGTCTGGAAGACGCTGGGCGAGGCCGGCCCGCCGGTGGTCAACGTCAACGGCCCGCGCTACGGCGCATTGCTCACGCCCGACCGCCGCCTGATGGGCTTCAACAACATCGAGCTCATCACCGACCGCGACCTGGAACTCAACCTGCAGGAGATCGCCGAGGTCAAGCGCCAGTGGCCGGACCGGGCGCTGGTGGTGTCGCTGATGGTGCCCTGCGTGGAGTCGGCGTGGAAGGCCATCCTGGCGCGCGTGGAAGACACCGGCGCCGACGGCATCGAGCTGAACTTCGGCTGCCCGCATGGCATGAGCGAGCGCGGCATGGGCGCGGCCGTGGGCCAGGTGCCCGAATATATCGAGATGGTCACGGCCTGGTGCAAGCGCTACAGCCGGCTGCCCGTCATCGTGAAGCTCACGCCCAACATCACCGACATCCGCATGCCGGCGCGTGCCGCCAGGGCCGGCGGGGCCGATGCGGTGTCACTCATCAACACCATCAACTCGATCATGGGTGTGGATCCCTACAGCCTGACCATGAGCCCGTCGATCGACGGCAAGGGCTCCCACGGCGGCTACTGCGGCCCGGCCGTCAAGCCGATTGCGCTGAACATGGTGGCCGAAATCGCCCGCGACCCCCTGACTGCCGGCCTGCCGATCTCGGGCATTGGCGGTGTCGGTAGCTGGCGCGATGCGCTGGACTTCATCGCTCTGGGCGCGGGCAATGTGCAGGTCTGCACTGCCGCGATGGTCTATGGTTTCAAGATCGTGCAGGAGATGAAGGACGGCCTGTCCAACTACATGGACGAGATGGGCTTTGCATCGATTGACGAATTCCGGGGACTTGCCGTGCCCACCGTGTCCGATTGGCGCTACCTGAACCTGAACCACATCAGCAAGGCGGTCATCGACCAGGACAGCTGCATCCAGTGCGGACGCTGCCACATCGCCTGTGAAGACACCTCGCACCAGGCCATCAGCACCACCAAGGACGGCAAACGCCACTTCGAGGTCAAGGAAGACGAATGCGTGGGCTGCAACCTGTGCGTGACGGTGTGCCCGGTGCCCGAGTGCATCACGCTGCGAAGTCTCGCCCCGGGCGAGACCGACCAACGCACCGGCAAAA
>WOZN01000335.1 GCA_011620245.1 Acidovorax sp. | reverse complement strand
CCTTGACCTCGTCGGTCGACAGCTTGAGCAGCGACTGCGCCAGCGCTTCCTGCGAACCCTGCACGTCGGCCTTGACGATGATGGGCAGCATCTTCACTTCGCCCGCAGTCATGTCGGCAAACATGTTCTCCAGCTTGGCGGCCTGCTGACGCGCCAGCTTGGTATTGCGGAACTTGCCGGCACGGTAGGTGGCGATTTCGCGCGCACGGCGCTCATCGGTGAGCACCATGAATTCGTCGCCGGCCTGCGGCACTTCGGTCAGACCCTGAATTTCGACCGGAATCGACGGCCCCGCCGTCTTGGCGACCTTGCCGCTTTCATCCAGCATGGCGCGCACGCGGCCATAGGTCTGGCCTGCCAGCACCACATCGCCCACCTTCAGGGTACCGGATTGCACCAGCACGGTCGCCACAGGGCCACGGCCCTTGTCGAGCTTGGCTTCGATCACCAGGCCCTTGGCCAGCGAATCGACGGGCGCCTTGAGTTCCAGCACTTCGGCCTGCAACAGCACCTGCTCCAGCAGCGTGTCGATGCCCATGCCGGTCTTGGAAGACACAGGCACGAAAGGCGAATCGCCGCCGTACTCTTCGGGCACCACCTCTTCCACCACCAGCTCCTGCTTGACGCGGTCGGGGTTGGCATCGGGCTTGTCGGCCTTGGTGATGGCCACCACGATAGGAACACCAGCTGCCTTGGCATGCTTGATGGCTTCCCTGGTCTGTGGCATGACACCGTCATCGGCCGCCACCACCAGAACCACGATGTCGGTTGCCTGGGCGCCGCGGGCACGCATGGCCGTGAAAGCCTCGTGACCGGGGGTATCGAGGAACGTGATCATGCCGCGTGGCGTTTCCACGTGGTAGGCACCAATGTGCTGCGTGATGCCGCCGGCTTCGCCCGAGGCGACCTTGGTGCGGCGGATGTAGTCCAGCAGCGAGGTCTTGCCATGATCGACGTGGCCCATCACCGTCACCACCGGAGCGCGCGGCAACACCACTACGTCTTGCTGGGCTGAATCCTCGTCGGTGAAAGCTTCCGGATCGTCCAGTGCCGCCACCACGGCCTTGTGGCCCAGTTCTTCCACCACGATCATGGCGGTGTCCTGGTCCAGCGGCTGGTTCATGGTGACCATCTGGCCCATCTTCATGAGCGCCTTGATGACCTCGGAAGCCTTGATGGACATCTTGTGCGCCAGCTCGGCCACGGTGATGGTTTCAGGCACATGCACTTCAATGGCGCGCGCCTCCACCGGCGCGAAATGCTGGTGGTGGTCGTCACGGTGATCGCGGTTGTCGCCACGGCGGCCACGGGGACCACCACGCCAGTTGTTGCGACCGACACCGCCGCTGCTGTCGCCGCGGGTCTTGATTTCTTTTTTCTTGGCCGTATCGCCCGCCCAGCTGGAAGACAGCTTGGCCGACTTGACTTCCTTGCCAGCGGCGGCACCCGGGGCGGCAGGCGCACCCGCACGCGCAGCCACGCCGGTTCCCACTGCAGGCTTGTGCAGCGTGCCTTTTTTGGCGTCGCCCACCGCCGCGGGCTTGGCCACGGGTTTGGGCTCTTCCGGCTTCTTGGCCACCATGACCGCCTTCTTGGGCGTGGCCATCATCGAGCGGATGGCAGCCGCCTCGGCTTCGGCCTTGCGGCGGCGTGCGTCGAGATCCGCGGCGCGGGCGGCATCTTCGTCAGAGCGCGCCTTGGATTCAGCAGCGGCTTTCTCACGGGCTTCGGCCTGCGCCGCATTGCGTGCAGCGGTTTCCGCAGCCTGTTCACGCGTGGCTTCTTCCTTCACGGCCGAGGCCTGGGCCTTCTTGCTGGCCTCCTGGGCGGCATACGCGGCGGCACGCTCTTCGGCTTCGCGCTCGCGTTTCTCACGGGCTTCGCGCTCGGCACGCTTTTCGACCAGTTCGGTTTCCTGGCGGCGAATCAGCTCGGCCTGGCGGCTGGCTTCTTCCTCGCGGCGGGCCAGTTCGATGTCTTCGCCGGCGACAGCGGTCTCTTGCACCACGGGTGCTGCGGACTCGGGGGCCGCCTCGGCAGCTTCATCGCGCTGGATGAAGGTGCGCTTCTTGCGCACCTCCACCTGGATGGTGCGCGCCTTGCCTGTGGCATCGGCCTGTTTGATTTCGCTGGTGGATTTCTTCACCAGCGTGATTTTCTTGCGATCGGCCGAGGCCGTGCCGTGGCTGGCCTGCAGGTAGGCAAGCAGCTTTTGCTTGTCCGACTCGGTCAACGCGTCGGAAGGGGTGGCCTTGCCCACGCCCGCAGCCTTGAGCTGGTCGAGCAGGGTTTCAGGCGATTTTTTGAGTTCGGTTGCAAACTCGGCGACAGTATTACTGGACATATGTGGTTCGTGCCTCCCTGACCTTATTCTTGCCCTGCGAACCAGTGTTCGCGCGCCTTCATGATCAGGGCTTTGGCATCTTCTGCGGACTGCCCGGTCAGGTCGGTCAGTTCATCAATGGCCAGATCGGCCAGGTCGTCACGCGTGTGCACACCATTTTCTGCCAGCTTGGCAATCAGTTCGGGTGTGAGGCCTTCGAGGTCGCGCAGATCCTGCGAAACCTCGCCAACGCCTTCCTCGCGGGCGATTTCCATGGTGAGCAGCGCATCCTTGGCGCGGGTACGCAACTCGTTCACAGTGTCTTCGTCGAAGCTTTCGATTTCCAGCATTTCCTGCAGCGGCACATAGGCCACTTCTTCCAGGCTGTTGAAACCTTCGGCGATCAGGATGTCGGCGATTTCCTCGTCCACATCGAGCTTTTCCATGAACAGGCGGCGGGCCGTATCCGACTCGCTGGCCTGCTTCTGGGCCGACTCGGCGGCGTCCATGATGTTGATCTTCCAGCCGGTCAGATCGGAGGCCAGGCGCACATTCTGGCCACCGCGGCCAATGGCAATGGCAAGGTTTTCCTCGTCCACCACCACGTCCATGGCGTGTTTTTCCTCATCGACCACGATGGAAGACACGTTGGCCGGGGCCAGCGCACCAATCACGAACTGGGCGGGGTCTTCGGACCACAGCACGATGTCCACGCGTTCACCTGCCAATTCGTTGGTGACCGCATTCACGCGGGTGCCGCGCACGCCGACGCAGGTACCGATGGGGTCCACGCGCTTGTCATGGCTCAGCACGGCAATCTTGGCGCGCGAGCCGGGGTCGCGGGCACAGCTCTTGATTTCGAGCAGGCCTTGCTCGATCTCGGGCACCTCCTGGCGGAACAGCTCGATCATGAATTCGGGGGCCGCGCGCGACAAAATGATGGGTGCACCGCGCAGCGTCAGATCCACTTCCATGATCATGGCGCGAACGCGGTCGCCGCTGCGCAGGTTTTCCTTGGGGATCATCTCGCTGCGACGCAGGCGGCCTTCGACACGACCGGATTCGACAATGATGTCGCCCTTGTCCATGCGCTTGACAGTGCCGGTGAAGATGCGCTCGCCACGCGACATGAAGTCGTTGAGCAGCATTTCGCGCTCGGCATCGCGGATCTTCTGCAGGATGACCTGCTTGGCGGCCATGGCGCCGATGCGGCCGATCGGCACAGACTCGATGCTTTCTTCAATGTATTCCCCGACTTCAATGTCCGGGATACGCTCCTTGGCATCCATCAGCAGTTCTTCGGCTTCGGGATTCTGCAGACCTGCTTCGTCAGGCACGACCAGCCAGCGACGGAAAGTCTCGTAGTTGCCGCTGTCGCGATCGACGGACACGCGGATGTCCACCTCGCCCGGGTACAGCTTCTTGGTAGCCTGGGCCAGGGCTGATTCCACGGCGCCCAAGACCACATCGCGCTCGACGTTCTTCTCGCGCGAAATGGCCTCAACCAACATCAACAATTCGCGATTCATGCGACGACTCTCCTGTTTCTATCACCCGCAGGCGGCAACTGCCAGCAGTTGCCAGCAGCGCCCACCCAATCCAAACCATCCAGCGACTCAGCCCGGCACTTGACCAGTCTTTGCCCCCCGCCCCTTGAAATCCACAATGGGCGCCAGTCGGGCGTCCCTGAGTTCATCCAGCGTGAACCCCAGCGCCTGCAAGGGGGCCGGCACACGCTTCTTGCTAACTTTCTGACCGGGCTTGACCGCTGGCTCATCGCTCCAGACGATCTGCCATCCACCCGATTCGGCCCGCTCCAGCGTGCCGCGAAATTTCTTGCGGGTGGCATTGACCTGCCCCACCGCTGCAGCGCCGATGGGCGCCTTCAGGGTGAGATCAATGACCGAACCTTCAAAACGCACAAAATCCTGCTCGTGGCGCAAGGGGCGATCGATACCCGGCGACGAGACTTCGAGCCGCTTGTACTCGACCCCGTCCACCTCCAGCGCAAACTGCAGCTGGCGGGTGACCTTTTCACAGTCTTCCACCGTGACGTATTGCTCGATGGCCGGCTCCGGCGCATCCACCGCGGGCTGAACCCATGGCAAATCGATGGTGACGCGCAGCAATCCCCCCGCAGCTCGCTCGATCTCCACCAGGTCATACCCCAGACCGGTCACAATTTGCTCAACGACTTGCTGTAATGCCACGTGTTCAGTTCAATCCCGGAAAACAACACGACTTACGCAAATCAGGATCAGGCCAGCCGCCCACCCCGTGGAAGCACCCTTCGTGCCCCCTTGTTTGCGCAAGTCCAAAACAAAAAACCCGATAACCCCCGGAGACTCTTCCCCGACAGCTTCGAGCTCCAAAAGCATTCGACCAAAAAAAACGGGCGGTTGGTACTCGCCCGTTTGGTCGTGAGGGTCGGATTATAGCGCGTAAAGCATTGATTTGCAAAGACGAACCGTGGCCGAAATTTTGTCTGAAGGTCTCTTGTACAAGCAAATCTACAGTCCATGCGGCCCGCAGCGCAGGATCAACAGGCCGCACCAATCAGTTTCTCATTAAAAATGCCTGCAGCGCTGGTGCATTCATGGTGAAGCGCTACAACTGTGATAGCGGCTGCAACAACTCTGCCAGGTCGCTTTCTGTGAACATTGGCTCCTTGCGCGCAGTGGCGCCGCCATACAGGCTG
Source organism: Acidovorax sp. (assembly GCA_011620245.1). Classification (GTDB taxonomy): domain Bacteria; phylum Pseudomonadota; class Gammaproteobacteria; order Burkholderiales; family Burkholderiaceae_C; genus Acidovorax. The sequence continues at coordinate 9,619 of WOZN01000335.1, read as the reverse complement.
TTTGCCAGCTGCGCTTTGCGCTCCTGCAGCGCCAGGATGCGCTCTTCGATGGTGCCCTGCGCCACCAGCTTGATCACCCACACGCTCTGGGTCTGGCCGATGCGGTGGGCGCGGTCGGTGGCCTGGGTCTCGACCGCCGGGTTCCACCAGGGGTCGTAATGGATCACGGTATCGGCCTGGGGCAAATTGAGCCCCACCCCGCCCGCCTTGAGGCTGATGAGGAACAGCGGCACCTGCCCGCTGGTGAACTGTTCGATGATCGCGTCGCGGCGCTGGCTCTGACCCGTCAGCTTGACCCAGGGCAGCTTGCGCTTTTTCAGTTCGGCCTCGATCAGTGTGAGCATGCTGGTGAACTGCGAGAACAACAAAATGCGCCTTCCCTCGGCCAGCATCCCGGGCAGCAGGGCCATGAGCTGCTCCAGCTTGGCCGAAGTCTTGACCTTTTTGGCGGCATCGAGCGGCACGAGGTGCGGGTCGCAGCACACCTGGCGCAGCTTGAGCAGTGCATCGAGGATGGTGATCTGCGATTTGGCGAGCCCCCTGGATTGCAGTGCCTCGCGCACGGTTTTTTCCATGCCCAGGCGGATGGTTTCGTACAGGTCGGCCTGCGCACCGGTCATCTCCACGGGCATCACCGATTCCACCTTGGGCGGCAGCTCGCCGGCCACCAGCGCCTTGGTGCGGCGCAGCATGAACGGCGTGATGCGGGCGCGCAGCTGCGCCATGCGGGCGGGGTCGCCCTGCTTCTCGATGGGGGTGCGAAACACCTCCTTGAAGCGCTGCTGACTGCCCAGAAAGCCCGGCATCAGAAAGTGAAACAGGCTCCACACCTCGCCCAGGTGGTTTTCCATGGGCGTGCCCGACAGGCACAGCCGGTGCCGTGCATTCAACTGGCTCACCACCTGCGCGGCGTGGGTGCTGGCGTTCTTGATGTTCTGGGCTTCGTCGAGCACCACCAGGTGCCACTCATGCGCCAGCCAGCGCTCGCGGTCGCGCTGCAGCAGTGAATACGGGGCGATGACCAGGTCATGCTCGGCCACTGATTTGGCCACCTCATGGCGGCCCGCACCGTGCAGCACCAGGCTGCGCAGGCCCGGGCAAAAGCGCGCAGCCTCGCGCTGCCAGTTGCCCATGAGGCTCACAGGCGCAATGATGAGTGCGGGCTGGGTCAGGCGGCCCGCGTCTTTTTCGACCTGGATGTGCACCAGCGTCTGCAGCGTTTTGCCCAGGCCCATGTCGTCGGCCAGCACGCCGGCCAGGCCATGCGTACGCAGAAACTGCAGCCAGTTCAGGCCCTGCTGCTGGTAGGGCCGCAGCGTGGCGTGCACGCTGGCCGGCAGCGGCACTTCGGGCAACGCCTTGGCGCCCTTGAGCTGCGCCACCATGGCGCGCAAAGCACCGGCGCCCTCCCACACGGCCCCCTCGCCCAGCGCGGCGCCGGTGCGCAACGCATCCATGCGCGAGAGCTTGAGGCTGTCGCCGGTGAAGTCATGGGCACGGTCGCCCACCAGATCCAGCAGCGCCGCCAGCCACGGCCGCAGCGTGTCGGTGGGCAGGCGCACAAAGCCGGAGCCCAGTTGCGACGGCAGATAGACATGCGATGGCAATTGGGGCAGACCGGTTTCGGGGTCTGGCGGCTGGGCCGCGGCGGCGGCGATCAGGTCGGGCAGCCAGGGCAGGATGTTGTGGCGCACGCCGTTGATCTCCATGCCCAGCGACAGCGCAAACCAGGGCGATGTGGCCTCGTCGTCGCCCTCGGGCTGCAGCGCCACGGCCAGTGCGTCGGCGTGCGTGATCCAGCCAGAGAGCGCGGCATCGAGCGTGATTTCAAACCCCGCGTCGCGCAGCACCCCGAAACCGTCGTCGGCCCAGTGCATCCAGTCGTGCTGCGGGCGTTCGCCGGGAATGCCGAACAGGCCATCGTCCGTGGCCAGCAGGCCCAGGTCCATCAGCCGCTCGATCGCGCCGAGCTCGGCTTGTGCATCGCGCAGCAGCAGCACCTGACGGCCGTCCGCATCTGTCACCAGCACGCTCAGTTCCTGCCCGATCCACCAGCCCACATGGCCCTGGTAGTCAAACCGCAGCTGCGCGGTGATGAGGCCCAGGTCAGGCACATCGCCCGCCTGCACGGGCGCGAGGTGCAGACGTGCCACGGGCTTGACACCCTGCACCCGCGTGAGCGGACCCAGCACCGGCGGCAATGGCAGCACATTGCCCAGGCGGCTGGCGACCTCGACCTGGTGCTTTTGCAGCGCTGCGGCACTCAGCGCGGGTGCCTTGAGCAGCATGGCGAGCTGCGCAGCGCTCAGGCCATCGGCCTGCACCGTGCCACACACGCCGCGGGCGGCATCGAGGTACAGCGGGGGGCTGTTGCCGCACAGCGTGGCCGATGCCGCAGGCAGGCTGGCACTCAGGGCCCAGGTGCTTTCGCCCCCTGCGTCCGGCGTGGACTCGCGCCATTCCCAGGTGATGGGCAGCGGGTCCCCCCACCGTAGCGGGGCGCCCACGGTGGCGCCACCCGTGCCGACAAACAGGCGGCCGGTGCTGGCCGCCTGCTGCAGCGCGAGAACGCCGGCCGGGCCTTCCAGCAGCCCCGATGGCGCAAAGCCATAGGCCGAGTAGTAACTCAGGTTGCGCGGCATGGCCCGCAGCAGTTGCAGCACCTGGCGGTCGGCATCGCTGGCGCGGTCATACACGGCCTGCCCCGGGCCAGGCTGCACGCGAATCGGCTTGGGCCTGGCCCAGCCGCCAGTGACCTTTTGGTAAGACACCACGGCCTCCAGCTGTATCTGCGACGCGGTGGCGCGCGGCAGCTTCGGGATGGAGAGCAGGTACAGATATTGTTCGGGCCGATCCGGCCTGGCGCCCGGAACTGGCGTGGCTGGTGCGCCCGAGGCATTGTCCCAGTCCTGCAGCCAATGCACCAGCCGGGCTTCGGCTTCGGCGCGCACCATGGCTTGCTTGCGCTGCTGCAGCGCTTTCAGGCCATCGGCGGCGGGCATGGCTGGATGGTCCAGCGCCGGGTTTTGATGCGCAGCTTCCAGCGTCAACGCAACTGCGTGCTTGCAATCCACGCCCACGGGGCAACCGCAGTCGCCCGACCATTGCTTGACCTGACCATTGGGCGCAATGACCAGTTCCACCGACACCCCATAAGGCTCGGGCAGGCTGCCCTGCACCTCGCCGTCGATCAGCCAGCGGCCATCGCCATCGGGTTCGATGTCAATGCAGACCGCATCCGCGTTGCGGTAAAGACCCATACCACGCGACCAGGCGCCCTTGTCGCACTGGGCCTGCAGCGAATTGAGATGGAACCATGGAGAACGCGACATAGAAAAAAAACAAGTAATAAGTGCCTCTTGCACTTAAATAAGCGCCAAAAGCGATAAACCAAGATCGTCCAGTCCATTAAGCGGCCCTTCGGGCCTGCGCGGGTGCTGGCGGACGATTTGCGGTCATTTTGGCCCCTGCCTGGGCGGCAATGGCAGGGCTATTGCCTTCTCTCCAGTGCCCCAACTGCCTCGCAACTCGCCACGCCAGCCCCTCGCGTCCTGATGAACCAACTCGGTTAAAAAAAGGAACAATCTACGCACCTGCTGAGCCTGCAACATGCACAGGCATCGTGTTCGCGCGTCTGCACATGCAGGTGCCCACGGTTGCCAAAAAACCCGGCAACTATGCGCCGCGCGCGGCGCGCACGCGCTCAAAAACTTCCTGGGCCTCACCCCCTGCCCCGGAGGCGCCCGCAGCACCGGCCTGCAGGCTGCCCAGCAGCCGCGCCAGCACCGGCGCCTGCGGCAAAAGCGGCCCCAGGAACAAGGCCCGGCGGCCGTCGGCAATCAGCAGCGTGGGAAAGGTCTCCACATCCAGGTCACCCACGATCTCGGATTCGTCCTCGATGTCCACCCACTCAAAACGCACGCCGGGGTGCACGCGCGCGAGTTCGTCAAACAAGGGCCGGTAGTCGCGGCAGGTGCTGCACCAGTTGGCGCACAGGCACACCGCCCACCAGCCGCTGCCAGGGGCCACGGGGTGGGATTCGGGCAACGCGGCCGGGCTCTGCATCGGTGGGTTCTCCTTCAAGACCCGCGCCGCTCCCGGGCACGGTATACGCCGATGGTACCCACTGCCGGCGCCTGGTTGCCCCAGGCATTGCGCACAAAGGTGCTGACCGCCGCCACATCCTCGTCGCCCAGCACCTGCATGAAGGGCGGCATGCCGTGCGGGCGCGGGTTGCCCGCCGTGGCCGGCAGATAACCGCCCTGCAGCACCACGCGGACGAGATTGGTGGGGTCTTGCAGCATCACGGCGCGGTTGCCCGCCAGGGCCGGGAACGCACCCGGCTTGCCCTCACCACTGTCGCCATGGCAATGCGCGCAATGCTGCTCATACACCTTGGCGCCGCGCTCAAGGGTGGCGTTCGAGGGTTTGGCCGTTGCTGTGGCGGTGGTGGCTTGCTGCGGCAGCGCACGCAGGTACACGGCCATCGCCTGGGCATCGGCATCGCTCAGATACTGCGTGCTGCGAAACACCACCTCGGCCATGGGCCCGGTAACGGAGCCCTGTGGCGCTACGCCGGTTTTCAGCAGGGCCACCACGTCCTCCACCGGCCACTGCGCCACGCCCGCCTCGGCGGCGGCATTGAGTGCCGGGGCATACCAGTTCTGCACCGGAATCAGCCCCCCGCTGAAGGCCTGCGCCCGGCGGCTGGCGCCCAGTGCATTGCGTGGCGTGTGGCAGGCGGCGCAGTGGCCCAGGCCGTTGACCAGATAGGCACCCCGGTTCCATTGCGCCGACTGCGTGGGCTCGGCCGGTGGTGCGCCGGGCGCAAGAGTTGCCTCCCACGCTCCGCCGCTTCGCGGGTCGCTGCCCCCCACGGGGGTCGCTTTTTTACCTTGGGGCGGCCCGGCGGTAAAAAACAGCGCCCGCCACACGCCCAGGGCAGCCTGCGTGCTGTAGGGGAAGCGCAGCGCGTGCGGCCGGTTGGCCTGCGCCACGGCGGGCAGGCTTTGCAGATAGGCGTAGATGGCGTCGGAATCCTCGCGTGTCACCTGGGTGTAGTCGGGGTATGGGAAGGCGGGATAAAGCAGGCGCCCGTCCTTCGAGCGGCCGTTGTGCAGCGCGCGCCAGAATTCGGCGGCCGACCAGTTGCCGATGCCCGTGGCCTTGTCGGGTGTGAGGTTGGAGGTATGGATGACGCCAAACGGCGTGTCGATGCCACGCCCGCCCGCATAGGGCGCGCCGCCCTGCATGGTGTGGCAGGCCAGGCAATTGCCGACGCGGGCCAGGTATTCGCCACGCGCCACCAGTTCGGGCGTGGCGGGCAGGGCCTGCGACAGGGATTGGGATTCGGCCGGCAGGGCGGCCTCGCCACGCAGGTTGAGCGCGGCCACCACGGCGGTGCCCAGGGCCAGCAAGGCCAGGGTGAAGAAAAGGGCCCAGAGGATGCGTTTCATGCCATGCAGCCCTTCAGCGCGCCGCGTCCACGACCGGCACCCCATCGACCCCGCCGCAGCGCACGGGCATGGCCCCTGCCAGCCTGTCGGCAGGCTTGCCGCCTCCCGGCACCGGCTGGGCCGCCAGCCACGCTGATACCGCGCTTACCTCCTCGGGCGAAAGCTGGCCCGCAATGCCCGCCATGCAATCGGGCGCCTGCGCGCGGCGCTGGCCGGTTTTCCAGGCGCCGAGCTGGCTGTTGAGGTAGTCGCGCGGCAGGCCCAGCAAGCCGGGAATCGACGGATTCAGCCCCGTCATCGCCTGACCGTGGCATTGCACACAGGCGGGCAACTGGCGCGCCGCATCGCCTTGCTGCACCAGTTGGCGCCCGCGCTCGAGCACCTGCGGCGCGGCCTGGGGCGCCGGGGGCTGCGCATAGGGCAACTGCAGCGCTGCGAAGTGGGTGGCGATCTCGCGCAGATAGCCGTCCGTGAGGTGCTCGATGAGGTAGGTCATCTGCGGGTAGCTGCGCCGTCCGTCCCGAAAGTTGATCAGCTGGTTGTAGAGGTAGCCCGCCGGCTTGCCCGCAATGCGGGGAAAGTAGCCGTCCTGCGTGGCGCGGCCTTCCTTGCCGTGGCAGGTGGTGCAGGCCAGCACGCGGGGCGCCATGGCGCTGGCCGCCGTGGCGGACGTTTCGGGAGCAGCGCTGGCGGGCGCGGCAGCCAGGGCAAAAGCGCCCAGGGCGGCACTCCACAGCAGCGACAACAGGGAGCGCAGGGGACGGCGCGGGCAAATCATCATGGGTGGATTCTCGCGGGAAAGCAATGAGCCCATACCGGCGTGCGACTCTGCGTTGCAGCCTGATCTGCGGATTTTCTGGAATACGCCTTGAATACGCCTCGTGCCTGCTCGAAGAGCCGTTCTACTATCCGGATCACGCGCCCAAAAATCTGCAAAAATAATAGCTACCAACGCTTACTGGCAAAGCGCAAACAGCCTTTTTATCCGATTTTTTGGCATGGACCCGGTTCTTCAGAACGTTTCCCAGTCAGCGTCGGCATCTTTCGCCAAAGCCTCGACTGCAGGCTTGGCCCGAGGCGCTGCCAATGTCTGGCGGGGCTTGGCAGGCGGCACCTGCGCCGCAGGGCGCGCCCTGGCGGGGCTGGCCACCGGCGCGGCCACCCGCGCCGCCGGGCTGCGCTGGACCGTCTGGCCCGCACCCCCTGCCAGCTTGAACACGCTGACCACTTGCAACAGGTGGCCCGCCTGGCCTTGCAGCGAGTCGGCCGCAGCAGCGGCCTCTTCCACCAGCGCAGCGTTTTGCTGTGTCACCTGGTCCATCTGCGCGATGGCCTGGTTGACCTGTTCGATGCCCGAGGTCTGCTCTTGGCTGGCTGCCGTGATCTCGCCCATGATGTCGGTCACCCGGCGCACGCTGCTGACAACCTCTTCCATCGTCTTGCCGGCCTCGCCCACCTGCTGGCTGCCCTGCTCGACATTGCTGACCGAGTCGTCGATCAGCACCTTGATTTCCTTGGCCGCCGCCGCCGAGCGCTGCGCCAGGTTGCGCACTTCGCTGGCCACCACGGCAAAGCCACGCCCTTGTTCGCCGGCCCGGGCCGCTTCCACTGCAGCGTTCAGCGCCAGGATGTTGGTCTGAAAGGCAATGCCGTCGATCACGCCGATGATGTCCACGATCTTGTGCGATGAGCTGTTGATGGCGTCCATTGTCTGGACCACCTGCGACACCACATCACCCCCCTTGACCGCCACGCTGGAGGCCGTGAGCGCCAGCTGGTTGGCCTGGCGGGCATTGTCGGCGTTCTGCCGCACGGTGCTGGTCAGCTCTTCCATGGAGGCCGCCGTCTCTTCCAGCGAACTGGCCTGCTCTTCGGTGCGCGAGGACAGGTCCTGATTGCCCGCCGCGATCTGGCTGGTGGCCGTGGCCATGCTGTCGGCGCTGCTGCGCACTTCGCCCACCACCCTGGCAAGGCTGTCGTTCATATGCCCCAGCGCCCGCATGAGCTGCCCTGTTTCGTCGGTGGAAGCAACGTCAATGCGCGAGCTCAGGTCGCCATCGGCCACCGTCTGGGCTACTTCGACAGCGCGCTTGATCGGCCCCGTGATGGAGTGCGTGATATGCCATGCAATGACCACCCCGGCCAGGATGGCCAGCAGCCCCAGGCCGATCATCCAGTTGCGCGCCGAGTGGTATTGGGCCTGGGCCTCGACATTCGCCTGGGTGGAAATACGGGTCTCAAGATCCACCAGATTGTTCAATTGCTCCAATGCAGCCCGCGTGGCTGGCTCGGACTTGCCGACCAGGTGCTCGGCGGCTTCCTGGGTCATGTTTTTCAGCGCCAGATCGAACAACTGGTTGTTGAGGGGAACGGCCACCGCCAGGGCGGTGTCCACCTTTGCCAATGCCGCCTTGCCCTCTTCGGTTTGGACCAGCTTGTCCAGCGCGGCCTTCGCCACACCGTATTTGGCTCGCGCCTCGGACACCTGCTTCATCTGCACCTGCTTGCCCGCTTCATCGGGGATGAGCACCATCATGCCGGCAGCGGCATTGATGTCACGAATCTGGTCCAGCATGGTATTGGCCGCGGCCAGCCTCACGTTGTTGCCATTCACCAGCTCGTCCATGCGCGACTGCAGGTTGCCCAAAGAGAACACGCCCATGCCCAGAATGGCAGCGAGAAAGAGCAGCACCACGGAAAAACCCAGCGCGAGGCGGGTGCCGATCTTCAGGTTGAGAAATGACATTCGAAATAATCCCTCTATTGCGTTCTTGTTTCAGATCCGGACACGATTGCGGCCCCGCCCTCAAGGCCTCTTGGCGATTTTATGCCATTCGTTACCCAATGTAATTCGGTCATCACCCCCTTGAGATGGCTTCTTCAGCGCACCAAAGCCACAGATCCAAACCCCAGGTGAGGCATGAACTCGCGCAGGATCGGCAGCGCGGCGGCGAAGTCGACACCTTGCGGCAAGCCCTCGCGCACAACCGGGCACCCTTCGGCCACGGCGGCCAAGCGCTCGAAAACGCGCTCCATGGCATCGATTGGCACCACCATCAAGGGGCCTGGCGCCGCCCCTGCGAGCACCGCGATCTCGCGCACCACGGCATCGGAACAAACATGACAGCGCCCGCCGGGCGGCAGGCACCCGCGCGCAAGGCGCACAAGCGGACCCGGGCGCCGGCATCGGCAACCGGGGCCCCCGCACCCGATGCGGGCGCGGGTGATATTTCTTTCATGGAGGTTCCTTGCGCTGTGGGCCTGACGGCCGCAAACCATGCGGGAAAATAACCAAATGGTCCATATGCAAGGCAGCACCTTTCGCCAATCCATCGCCCTGCTGGGCCAGCGGCGTTTTGGCACGTTCTGGTTCTCCAGCCTGCTGGCCAACATCGGCACCTGGGCCCAGCAGGTGGCCCAGCCTTGGCTGCTGCTGAGCCTGGGCGCATCGCCCTTTCTGCTGGGGCTTGACGCCTTTGCGTTGAGCGCACCGGTGCTGCTGCTCACGGTGGTGGGCGGCGGGCTGGCCGACCGGGCGGACCGCCGGCGCACCATTGCATTCTTCCAGTCCATCCAGATGCTGTGCCCGATGTTGCTGGTGCTGCTGCTGATCACAGGCACGGTGCAGGCTTGGGTGGTGATCCTGCTGTCGCTGGTGGTGGGCGTCACCGATGCGCTGTCGATGCCGTCATTCCAGTCGATCGTGCCTTCCATCGTCGAGCGGGACCAGATTCCATCGGGGATTGCGCTGAACACCACGCAGCTCAATCTCTCGCGCATCCTCGGCCCCGCGCTGGCCGGGGTGCTGATGGCCAGCGCCGGCCTGGCCGGAGCTTTTGCCGTGAGTGCGCTGTCCTATGTGCCGTTCATACTGGTCGCGCTGTGGGTGCTGCCGCGCACCGCGCCCGTCGCACCCGGGGCCCGACTGCTGGACCACCACCAGCTGTGGGCGGGTGTGAGCGAGGTGCTGCATGAACCGGGGTTGCGCGGCGGGCTGGCCACAGTGCTGGCCACGGCCATGCTGTCCGCACCGCTGGTCACTTTTTGCCCGGTGCTGGTCAAGGAGGTGTTTCAGGGCGATGCCGGCGATTTCAGCATCGCGCTGGGCGCGTTTGGTGTGGGCGGCCTGATCGGCGCCATCGGCCTGCTGGCTCTGGACCCGC
>WOZN01000119.1 GCA_011620245.1 Acidovorax sp. | reverse complement strand
GTGTGCGTTCTTAGGGATGCGGAAATTGCCAATGTCCCGTTTATGGCGAGCGCTGACAGGCTGCTAGGCGCTGCGAGTGCCGTGTGGCTATGCCACACAAGCGAGTAGCAACGACGCAATGCGCCCGCCAGTGCCGCCAGAAATGGGATATTTGGCATTTCTGCATCCCTTATTTGCGGAACATCGCCAGCATGCGGCGCGTCACGGCAAAGCCGCCAAACATGTTGATGGCCGTAAGCACCAGCGCGGCAAACGCCAGCCAGAGAATCAACCCGTCCGGGCGCCCGTTCATCCCGGCCTCGGGCGGCATGATCTGCACCAGCGCGCCGATGGCGATGATGCTGGAGATGGCGTTGGTCACGCTCATCAGCGGCGTATGCAGCGCCGGCGTGACGTTCCACACCACCATGTAGCCGATGAAGCAGGCCAGCACGAACACCGTGAAATGCCCCAGGAAAGCCGCAGGCGCATAGGCACCAATGAACCAGAAAGCCAGCGCAGCCACCGCGAAGATGATGGCCAGCGTCTTGGCGGGCAGTGGCGCGCTGCTGCCGTGGCCATGACCGCCCTTTTTGGACTCCATGGGCGCAACCGCGGGCTTGGGCGCGGGCGCCGGGGCCTGCTTGAGGGGCGGCGCAGGCCAGGTGATGGCGCCGTCTTTGATGACCGTGAGGCCGCGGATGGCGTCGTCTTCCATGTTCACCACGGCCACGCCGTCCTTGGCCTTGCACAGCTCCTCGACCAGATGCAGCAGGTTGGTGGCGTACAGCGTGGACGACTGTCGGGCCAGGCGCGAGGGCAGGTCGGTGTAGCCGATGATGGTCACGCCGTGGCGCACCACGGCCGCGCCGGGCACGGTGAGCTCGCAGTTGCCGCCCTGCTCGGCGGCCATGTCCACGATCACGCTGCCGGGCTTCATGCTCTGCACCATCTCGGCGGTGATCAGCTTGGGCGCGGGTTTGCCCGGAATCAGCGCGGTGGTGATGATGATGTCGGCTTCTTTCGCCTGCTCCGCATACATCTTGCGCTGCGCGGCCTGAAAGCCCTCGCTCATCACCTTGGCATAGCCGCCGCCGCCCGAGCCTTCTTCCTCGTAGTCCACCTTGACGAACTCACCGCCCAGCGACTTGACCTGGTCGGCCACCTCGGCGCGGGTGTCGTTGGCGCGCACGATGGCGCCCAGGTTGGCCGCCGTGCCAATAGCCGCCAGGCCCGCCACGCCGGCGCCGGCAATGAACACCTTGGCCGGGGGCACCTTGCCCGCCGCCGTGATCTGGCCGCTGAAATAGCGGCCAAAGGCGTTGGCCGCCTCGATGACGGCGCGGTAGCCACTGACGCCTGCGGTGGACGTGAGCGCGTCCATCTTCTGGGCGCGGCTCAGGGTGCGCGGCAGGCAGTCGATGGCCAGCACGGTGGCGTTTTTGGCCGTGAGCTGCTGCATCAACTCGGGGTTTTGTGCCGGCCAGATGAAACCGATCAGCATGCCGCCTTCGCGCATCAGCGCCACCTCGTCGCTGCTGGGCGGGCGCACCTTGAGCACGATGTCCGACATGGCCCACAGCGCAGCGGCATCTGAAACCACCTCGGCGCCAGCGGCGCGGTAGCTGTCATCGCTGAAGTCAGCGCCATCGCCCGCACCGGACTCGACCGCGACGGCAAAGCCGAGCTTGATGAGCTTTTCCACCACATCCGGCACCGTGGCCACACGCTTTTCACCAGGAAAGGTTTCCCTGGGCACGCCTATGCGCTGCACCGGTGAAATGGGGCTTGTCTGCATAGAGTGATCTCCTCCAAGTTTCAAAATCGTTGCGCAAGCCACACCGAAGCCTGCATGCGTGATGACACCGTGCCGGAATGCTCTGCCCTGCCACGGGTTCACTGACCTTGAGCTTACACGAGGAAACCCGTCGAACCTGCCTTCTCCCTGCCTTCTAAGACCGTGAACATGTGCTAAAGGACAGGTCGCGCAGAGAAGTCCCCCCAATGAGGGGCCCCAAACGAAAACCGGCAGCACGAGGGCTGCCGGTTTTCGCAAAGTGATGGCGCAGGCGTCAGTTCACCACCTGGGCCAGTTCGCCCGCGACGTATCTTTGCGCCATCACGGCCAGCGAAACGCCCTTGATCTTGGCGCCCTGGCCTTCGCAGCCGAACTCGATGTAGCGCTGCTTGCAAATCGCCTTGGCGGCTTCGCGTGCGGGCTTGAGCCATTCGCGGGCGTCAAACTTTTCGGGGTTCTCGGCCAGGAACTTGCGCACGGCACCGGTCATGGCCAGACGGATGTCGGTGTCGATGTTGATCTTGCGCACGCCGTGCTTGATGGCTTCCTGGATTTCCTCGATGGGCACGCCATAGGTTTCCTTCATCTTGCCGCCATACTGGTTGATGATGGCCAGCAACTCGGACGGCACGGACGAGGAGCCGTGCATTACCAGGTGGGTGTTGGGAATGCGCTGGTGAATTTCCTTGACGCGGCTGATGGCCAGAATGTCGCCCGTGGGCTTGCGGCTGAACTTGTAGGCGCCGTGGCTGGTGCCAATGGCAATGGCCAGCGCGTCGAGCTGCGTGGCCTTCACGAACACGGCGGCTTCTTCCGGGTCGGTCAGCATCTGGCTGTGGGCGAGCTTGCCTTCGGCGCCAATGCCGTCTTCTTCGCCAGCGTCACCGGTTTCCAGATTGCCCAGGCAACCGAGTTCTCCCTCCACGGTAACGCCGACCTTGTGCGCCATGTCCACCACTTTGCGGGTGACTTCCACGTTGTATTCGAACGATGAAGGGGTCTTGCCGTCTTCCATCAGCGAGCCGTCCATCATCACCGAGCCAAAGCCCAGGTCGATGGCGCCCGCACAAACCTTGGGCGAAGTGCCATGGTCCTGGTGCATCACCAGCGGAATATGGGGGTACATTTCGGCAGCAGCAGAGATCAGGTGCTTGATGAAGGCCTCGCCCGCATATTTGCGCGCACCGGCACTGGCCTGCAGGATGACGGGCGCGCCCACCTCGTCGGCCGCGGCCATCACGGCCTGCACCTGCTCGAGGTTGTTGA
>WOZN01000130.1 GCA_011620245.1 Acidovorax sp. | reverse complement strand
TACCCGCCCGGGTGGTGAAATTGGTAGACGCAGGGGACTCAAAATCCCCCGCCGCGAGGCGTGCCGGTTCGAGTCCGGCCCCGGGCACCAGCGCATCGCGCTGAACACAGAAAAATCGCAAAAAATCGCGCCCGCAAAGAGCCGCACCGTCGTTTGGGACGTGCGGCTTTTTGCTTTTCCCTGGCGCAAAAAGCGGCCGGCGGACTCCAAAACCATGGCGTAAGATGCCCTTTCGTAGATGACGAGAAACGAAGGAGACGCACCATGGACCAAGCCTCACGCGAATTCGACTACAGCACGCCCGCGCCAGGGCTCGGCGTCTTGCGCCTGCAACGGCCGGCGCGGCGCAATGCGCTGCATCTGGCGCTGGTGCAAGAGCTGCACCAACTCTTCGACCAGATTCTGGCCGACGGGTCGCTGCGCGCACTGGTGCTGTACGGCGAAGGCGAGCATTTTTGCGCCGGGCTAGACCTCAAAGCGTGGGTCGAAGACAAAGCCTTCGATAAAGCGGACGTGCTGCAAGCCATGCGGCTGCAGCAGACGTTCGCCGGCTTGATCCAGCGCCTGCGTGCAAGCGACGCGGCCGTGATCGCCGCCGTCGATGGCGTGGCCGTGGGCGCAGGCATGGCGCTGACGCTCGCGGCCGACGTGCGCTTTGGCACCGCGCGCACGCAATTCCACATTGGCGCCGTGCGCATCGGCCTGACCGCGGGCGAATGCGGCATCAGCTACCACCTGCCACGCCTGATCGGCGCGGGCCGCGCGTTCGAGCTGATGCTCACAGGCCGCCCCATGCCCGCCGAAGAAGCCCTGCAAGCGGGCCTGCTCAGCGGCCTCGTGCCGCCCGAGCAGCTGCTGGCGCGCGCGCTTGAGTGTGCACAGCAGATCATCGCCAATCCACCCTACTCCACCGCACACACCAAGCGGCTCATGTGGCAAAACCTCGACGCGCCCAGCCTGGCAGCGGCGCTCGAGCTGGAAAACCACGCGCAGGTGCTCGGGCTGATGACCCAAGACTTCGACGCCGCAGTGCAGTCCTTTGTCCAAAAGAAGAAAGCGGTCACAGACACCGTCGCGGCAGCTTCGCAAAGCTGAAAACCGTGCGCCCGAGCCCGCGCACAAAATCCAGCAATAGAAGTCGGGAATTTCTGCCGTCATCGTCCATTCGCTGCTACAATGCAAAGCTTCGCGGCTGTAGCTCAGCTGGATAGAGTACTTGGCTACGAACCAAGGGGTCGTGGGTTCGATTCCTGCCAGCCGCACCATTAAAATCAAGGACTTAGCTCTCACAAGGGCTGAGTCCTTTTTCTTTTTCCGATTTGTGCTCAACATTGTGCCCAACACTTGGAGTTGGTAGGCGGACTAATGCAACCAAAACCAGAACTGCCTTGGCGTCGTCGCCAGCAAGTCGGCGCTACGAAAACGACGTGGTGGGCGAAGGTGTGGGCGTCCCGCACTGTCTGGGGTGTCGTGGGTGGGGCTGTTGTCTGGGTTCTGGCTAACGGGGTTGAAAGTCTGACCAACCTTCGCAAGCTGCCGTCAGAGGTTCAAAGCACGTACCACATGTTCCAAAGCTGGTACTACGACGATGCCCTATGGACGGGAACATGGTCTAGCCGTGAAGAAGGTCACATTGACGATTACAAGCAGGCAGAGATGCCCTTGAAGCTCACTGTCGGCACTGAGCGGGGGAAGGTGTTTGGGGAGATGTTCAATCGTTCTGTGTGCGAGTTGAACCCGATGCTCCCGCCCGTTCTTGTGGAAGGCGAGATAGTTCGAGGCAAACTGGTTGCCTACGCCTTCGCATACGTGGGCGGAGAACGAAATTTCCTCTACTCGTTTTCGGCCACGCGGAGCGAGAAAGAGCCAGTTATCACGCTATCGCCACTCCGAGACCCCCACGGGCTTGTGCCGCCGAATGCACGGCTTGTGCATCGCATTGAAGCCGAGCCGCAGAGTGCAGAGGCCGTACGGCCAGGGCAGGACGCGGAGCACCATGATCTTGTGTGCCCGGAAAGCCCTATGGAGTATTTGCAGCGCCTGCGCAAAGAGGGTGTGCTGAAGGGTGTTGACGAACTTGGCATTGGGCGTGAGCTGGATAATGGTCGTCATCGTTCGCCCCGTGTGTGGCCTGCTGAGGGCCTTCCTGTTTGTCTAGTGGTGTGGGGCACATTTGAATTTGTGCCCAACAAGATGATGGGCTAGAGTGTAACAGTCTGGGGTGAACTAAGGGGGGTGAATTACCAAATTCACTAGGTTTGTCAATGAATTAGATGCGTATGACCGGAATTCTCACTATGCCAAAACTTGCTCCGTACCTTCCTACGAACCAAGGGGTCGTGGGTTCGATTCCTGCCAGCCGCACCACCATTCGGGCAAGCCCTGCAATCACCATCGGTTGCGGGGCTTTTCCTTTTTCTGCTTTCGCTTTTTCACTTTTTGCGCCATGAGCAAGGCCTTCACCAAGGAAACCGACGCGCCAGAAGATGAAGAGCTGGCGCTGCCGCCGCTGCCTGCGGGCGGCAAAAATTACATCACGCCGCAAGGCTACGCGCGCCTGCGCGCCGAACTGCAGGGCTTGATAGCCAACGAACGCCCCAAAGTCGTCGAGGTGGTGCACTGGGCCGCGAGCAACGGCGACCGCTCGGAAAACGGCGACTACCTCTACGGCAAGAAGCGCCTGCGCGAGATCGACCGGCGCATCCGTTTCCTGACCAAGCGTCTCGAAATCTCCGAGGTGGTCGATCCCTCGCTGCACGCGGGCAGTGACCAGGTGTTCTTTGGCGCTACGGCGACTTACATCGATGACCTGGGGGATGAGCGCACGGTGACCATCCTCGGCATCGACGAAGCCGACAGCAGCCACGGGCAGGTGAGCTGGATTTCACCCGTCGCGCGTGCGCTGCTGCGCGCGCGTGTGGGCGACGAGGTGCAGCTGCCCACGCGGGGCGGCGTGCGCACGCTGGAGATTTTGCAGGTACGCTATCCCGAAAAGCCCGCCGCAACCGCCCCGGCGCCCAAGATTTGATCGTTCACGAGGCGGTGCTTC